>JAQGKN010000080.1 GCA_028290085.1 Hyphomicrobiales bacterium | reverse complement strand
AAATCACCGGTTTGAAGAACCCGGTGATGACGGGCCCGGCCCGTGTGTTCGAGGACGAGCAATCGGCGCTGGCGGCCATCCTGGCGGGCAAGATCAAGCCCGGGGACGTGATGGTCCTGCGTTATCTCGGCCCCAAAGGTGGCCCCGGCATGCCCGAAATGCTGGCCCCCACCAGCGCGCTGATTGGCGCAGGTCTGGGCGAAAGTGTCGGCCTGATCACCGATGGCCGCTTTTCAGGCGGCACTTGGGGCATGGTCGTCGGGCATGTGGCGCCGGAAGCGGCCGCTGGCGGCAACATCGCGTTTATCAACGAAGGCGACTCCATCACCATTGACGCGAAGAAATTGCTTCTACAACTAAACATCGATGACGCCGAACTGGCCCAGCGCAAGCAAGGCTGGAAAGCACCTTTGCCGCGTTACATGCGCGGCGTGCAGGCCAAGTTTGCGTTCAACGCTTCAAGTGCCAGCAAGGGTGCGGTGCTGGACGATTACTGATTGGCCCTTATGAGACCTGTGCGCGGCGCGCTTTTTCAGTGTGGTGATGGTCGGGTTCATCTCTTTGCCAAGAATCAGCTCGACTCTTCGGCTTTTCAGGGGCTTCGAGGCCATCTCTTGTTTCTCGACGCGTACTCTGGACGGACTCTTTCCTTCGTTCAGGCCGTGCGCCTTTGCAGAAAGTTTCTTGAGCGGGTCAAGTTGAAGGCGATTGCCGTCAGCCGGACCTGCAGTCCCGCCTTGGCGAGGCCGATCCACCGCATCCGTCGCAGTCCGTAACTCCGCCTGGTCTTGGATAATGCGTCGAGCCTATTCGAGCGCGGCGCGATCGCCGCGGACGCGGGGGAGGAAGCGCGCGAACGCGAGCTGGCCAAACTTTACGCGAAGATCGGCGAGCTGACGGTGGAACGGGATTTTTTGGCGAAGAGGTCCGGGCGATGAATATGCCGGATCGACTTGCCATGATTGATCCGGCCAAGGACGATCTTTCCGTGCGCCGCCAGTGCGAACTTCTGGCGTAGTCGCGCTCGGGAGTCTACCGGCCGAAATCCGACGCGGCGGCGGACGATCTGGCGCTGATGCGCCGTATCGACGTCCTCCATCTCGAATTGCCGTTTTACGGTTCGCGGCGGATGATGTTCGAACTCAACAAGGACGGCCCGGCGGTCAACCGTAAACGCGTGCAACGGCTGATGCGCATGATGGGAATCATCGCGCTGGTTCCGCGTCCCGGCACGAGCAAACCCGCGCCGGAACACAGGATCTATCCCTATTTGTTGCGCGGCGTGACGATTACGGAGCCCAACCACGTGTGGGCGACAGACATCACTTATATCCCGATGGAGCATGGCTTTCTCAATCTCGTGGCGGTTATCGACTGGGCCAGCCGGGCGGTTCTGGCGTGGCGATTGTCGAACACCATGGACGCCAGCTTTTGCATCGCTGCGCTCGGCGAAGCCTTGGCGCGCTACGGCAAGCCGAGGATTTTCAACACCGATCAGGGCAGCCAGGGCGGATTCAACCGGTCGTCGCAGCAGGATCTGTATTAGCTGCTTTCAAGAGAAGCGCGAGCGCTTCAGCCGGCGACTGCCAACCAAGAGTTTTCCGGGGTCTGCCGTTGAGTGCGGTTGCCACGGCCTCGATATCATGCGCGCGGTGACTACTGAGGTCGGTGCCCTTAGGAAAATACTGGCGAAGAAGCCCATTGGTGTTTTCGTTGGTGCCGCGCTGCCATGGGCTGTGTGGATCGCAGAAATAAACGTGAAGGCCGGTAGCGATCCGCAGATGAGCATGCTGGGCCATTTCGGCGCCCTGATCCCAGGTTAGCGATCGACGGAGCTGGTCTGGCAGAGTGACTCTCGCACGAGAGATGGCATCGCGCACCGCTTCGGCGCCATGTCCCGCAAGCGCTGGGCCGTTGTTGATGCGTGGCTCGCTGCCATGACCTGCCATGCGAGGCAGGTGAAGCAGCATCGTGAAACGTGTCGTGCGCTCGACCAGGGTCCCGATCGCAGAACTGCCGAGTCCCAGAATAAGGTCCCCCTCCCAGTGCCCAGGCACGGCCCCGTCAGCGACGACGATCGGCTCGAACACGACATTCAAAATCCTGCTGCATTTGCTTCATCGCTCCTTTTCTAGGGTGTTGCGACGACCGGTTGAATCCGCCCAGTTCACCAGCGAGGCGTTCACGGGCAGGCTCATTGCGGCGGGCGTGGCGATTTCGATGGACGGGCGCGGCCGTTTCCTCGACAATATTTTCATCGAGCGATTGTGGCGGTCGATCAAGTACGAGGAAATACATCTCAAAGCCTATGCCGATGGCCGCGAAGCGCGGGCGGGTATCGGTTTGTGGATGGAATTTTACAATACCCGACGCGCTCACCAGGCGATGAACAATCAAATGCCGATGGCGGTGTGGCGCGCTGGCATGGACCGGATCGAGGCGGCGGCTCCATGGTCCCACGGTTGGGGGCCACTTCAGTACTGGGCATTGCGACTCGCATTACAGCGCTGACCTACGATAAGTTTTCCGCAGGATTCGTTCGCACCGGAAAAACCGTAAACACTACAGGTAGCGCCCTTGGGTGTTAACCGGATAGGCCTGCAATCAAGCAACCGAAAGAGTGATGAATGACCCAATCCACGTTGATCGCAGGCTTGCTGGCTTTCATGGCCGCAGACCATTCGTCTGAGGACGAGTTTGATCAGCAGGCGTTGACCTTGTTCGCTTACCAATACCAGCACAACCTGCCTTTTCAGCGTTTCTGCCAGCAACGAGGCAAGACCGTGCGAACTGTGAAAAATTGGCGGGATATCCCGGCCGTTCCCATCAACGCGTTCAAGGAGCTGACCTTGAGCTGCGCGCCTGCGAGCGATGCAGAGCGAATCTTCATGACCAGCGGCACAACGCAGGGCGATGTCAAGGGAAAGCATTACCATCCCACCCTGTCTGTCTACGATGATTCGATGACGAAAAATTTCAGACAAAGGTTCATGCAGGGCAGCAAGAAGATCCGCATGGGCATTCTTTTCCCGACGGAAGCACTGATGCCGAACTCGTCCCTGGCGCACTATCTGGCGCTCGCGGTCCGGGAATTTGGGACGGAGGAGAGCCATTACCTCCTGACGCAAGAGGGGCTGGACCATGCGCGTCTGTTCGCCGAACTGGAGCGAACCGAGCCCTCCGGGGAGCCCTATGCCCTGTTGGGTGCGAGCTACAGCTTCGT
>JAQGKN010000181.1 GCA_028290085.1 Hyphomicrobiales bacterium | reverse complement strand
TCGGCAGCATGAACTGTGAGGTCGGGACCTGCGCTTTCTGGAACGACAAGATCGAGAGTCTCGACGATTTGCGCGAGCGAGAGGCCATCCTCGGCGGCACCGGTCCAACGGCAAGTTCGACACGCGATGCACTGGTCTTGCAATCCCTGCTCGGGCTGAAGTTCCGCATTATCCTGGGCTATCCGAGTCTCCTTGACGTGCGCCGTCCCGCCGAACAGGGCGAGGTCGATGGCTTTTGCGGCCTACTCGTCTCATCACTCAATGCGGGTGCCTGGGAGGACCTCCGCGAGGGCAAGTTCAGGATCGTCCTGCAAACCGGGCTTTTTAAGCACCCTGATCTGCCCGATAACATTCCAAATGTATTCGATCTGGTCGAAGACCCTGAAGGGCAGCGTATTCTCCGGCTCGTTTTCGCGCCTTGGGCCTTCGGCAAGCCTGTAGCCGCCCCGCCGGGAATTCCGGGCGATCGCCTGCACGAGCTGCAAGCAGCGTTCGCGGAGACGTTAGCCGATTCAGCCTTTCAACAAGACGCAGCAAGCGCTGGTGTCGAAATCAACCCGATGTCGCCCGAGGATCTGTCCGCGCTTCTTGGCAGCCTTTATACGACGCCTAGAAACCTGATCGAACGTACTCGTGGAATTCTTGGAATAATGCGGCCCTAGAACTTTTCGTGCTGGAAACCCAGGAGGATCGCAGGAATTGAAACAATTGTGATTGTACCTTGAAAAAGCTGCTCTCACAGGCGTAGCACGTGATGTTTGCGTCAAGAATGCACAAAGCAAACAAGTGCCGCTGGTACAGCTGCCAGCAAAAAAGCTTGATTTTGTATTCTCGTATCTATTCATAGACACAATTCTTTTTTATGAGGTCCACGTGTCACTCTCTGCTCGCGAAATCGCTCAACTCCGCCAGATCATCACCCTTGCTGAAAAGCTGCTTGCCAAGGCCGACGTGCCCGCCAAGAAAGCTGGCAAAGCCACCGCGAAAGCGGCTCCCAAGGCCTCCACAGGCACGCGCCGCACCGGCAAGGAGCTCGCTGCTTTCCGCAAGATGCTCAAGGCTGAACGCAAGCAAGGCTTGCCCGTCGCCGACATCGCGCAGAAGCACGGCGTCTCGCTGTCTTACATTTATCAACTCGGTTAATCGAACTGCGCAGGCGCTCTGAAGGCGCCTGCGCGTCTCCCTAGTATTTCAAAGTCGTGCGAAGGCCGAAGACAGCGGCGTTTTTCAGGATGCGCGTGCCCGAGGGATCCTGCGGGTCCACAACGCCGCCGCTCGGGCGAACGATATATTGAAAGTTAGGCTGCACCGTCCAGCCAGGTACGATCTGCGCTGAGTAGGTCACTTCCAGCATAGCCTCGGAGCTGCGTCTCGGGAATGCCACGCCGCTGAAGGCTGCCAAATCCAAATCGTAGTTACGAAATGACTTGCCGATGCGCGTGTAGGCCACCGCCGCGCCAAATGCATCATCCGGCCTGCCAGGTACGAGCCCCGTGAAGTTGATGCCGGCATCGGCATAGAAGTCGACGAGGTTGTGGTCTCCGGGCGCACCCGACGCGCGCGCGAAAATTCCGACACCTTTGGTGGGATCGTCTGCCAGGCGATAGACTTGCTGGTCGATGACGCCGTAAATCCCATGATCGCCATGATGGCTGGCCGGCGTGCCATTGCTCAGCGGATCGGCAAGCGACAGGCCTTCCGTTCCCACGCGACCGTCGCCAAAACGGCCGAGATGGCTCCATGCGCCGACCTTCACGACGCCGGATAAGCCCGTCGGGCTTTTCGGATCGCCGTATTTATACTGCGCCTCACCGATCAAGAAGGCGGGATCGGTGACGCGGAAGTTGAGCCCCGCACGATTGCGGTTCTGCGGATCGCCGAGCCCGGGACCGGCGGGATCGCCGTTGAAGAGTCCGAGCAGCACGGTGACATTGTCGGTCGGATAGAGACCCAGGCGCACGCCGGGCGTCGCCAACGGGTAAGCCGGGCCACCGCTCGGAAGACCGCTTGCGTTCAGCGTCGGCCAGCCAAACGTGCCGTTGATGAAGAGGCCTGCATAATTGCTGGTCACAAATTCGGTATCGGCACCATCTGACCAACCTTGATGCCGATCTTGCCGTCCATCAGCTTCTGCTCGAACCAGGCCTCGTAGAGACGCGTCGACGGCAGGGCCTCGATGTTACTGACAGGCATGAGGTTGCCGACGTTGTAGCGCGAAAGGCCCGTGCCATGGATCTGGTAGGCATTGGCGTGAAGCGCCGCACCCGTCCATCCGGCGCCCTTTTCGAGATCGGCGTCGATGACGAGTTCGAGCCTGCCGCCGCCGTTTGCGCCGGTCTTCAGGCCGCCACTCACATTGCCCAGAACTTCGCCGATGTAATTCAGCTGGAATTTGACACCACGCTCCCACAGCGCGCTGCGCAGCCCCGCCAGATCGGCGAGTGTCGGCAGGCCCGTGCCCAGCGATCCCTCCGGCAGCCATTCCGGGGCGTCGGCCGCGGCTGCCTGCGTGGACAACAGACAAGCTGCAAGCAACAGCAAGCTGCGCGGGTGCGTCTTATGAATGGGTTTCAACGTAGGGCCTCCACGAATGCATCGAGATTGTTGTTTACCATAGCAATGTATGTACCGGCAGGGCCGTCTGGCGGAGACAATGCATCCGAGAACAGAGGCTTGCCGATTTTCGCACCAGTTTCCTTGGCAATCTGCTGGATCAGACGGTGGTCGGTCACGTTCTCCAGGAGGACAGCCGGAATCTTCTGCGCCTTGATTTGACGGATTATCTTGCCGACGTCCTTGGCGGATGCTTCGGAGTCGGTCGAGATCCCCTGTGGGGCGATGAACGTGAAACCATAAGCTTTGGCGAAATATCCGAAGGCATCAGGAGTCGTGATGATCTTACGCCTCGAAGCCGGGATGATCGCAAGTGCCTCGCGAACATGCTGGTCCAGAGCGTCGAGCTTCCTCAGGTAATCAGCTGCATTCGTCTCGTAGTCGCTACGGTCGACCGGGTCGGAAACGATCAGCGCGTCGCGGATGTTCGTCACGTAGCGCTTCGCATTGTCGATGCCCGGAATCGCAGCAACGCCCCTGCTCGCGACGATGATCGATGTGCGCGCTGCGGACGCTTTGAATAACCTGTCCAGCCAGCCCTCCAAGGCCAACCCATTGACGACAACCAATCGCGATGCGGACACGCGCTGTGCGTCCTGAGGCGTTGGCACATAGGTGTGCGCGTCACCATCAGGGCCCACCAGCACGTGGACGTCGACATGCTCACCGCCGACCTGCTTTACGAAGTCGCCCAGGATAGAGAAGGTCGCGACGACCGGAAGCGGCTCTGCGGCATACGATGTGCCTGAAGCGAGCAAATAAGAGAGAAACACGAGAAAGACGCGTCTGGACAACATGTGCACACCCCTGGATGTGAACGTTATAACATAACGCATTATCTTTGAGCGGGCGTCAAGGTCGCGCGTATTTGCGGCTGACGGAATCGGGCGGCCGCGCCCAGGCTTGGGATCAGGCCGGAGTTGCGGCGGCGCAATGGGCACGAGATCTCCAGGAAATTGATTCGCCTGTATCTACAAATGAAAACAACGGATTATTTGCCGGAGGAAAATTCTAGAAAAACGCAATTGTCGAATCACAGCGCGATGCGCGCTTAAGTTGTAAATTCAAAGAGCTGTAAGCGACAGCCAGTTCGCAAACCAAATCCCTCGACCCATTGAGGAGGGTTGACCGCGCCT
>JAQGKN010000179.1 GCA_028290085.1 Hyphomicrobiales bacterium | reverse complement strand
GGGCCCATACCAGCCGATAGCCTGTCCCAGATAGGTCGCCACCACTGCGCCGACGACGCCCAGAAGCGCCGTCATGATGAAGCCGCTCGGCTCCTTCGGTGCGCTGGAGATCATCCGCGCGATCAGGCCCGCGACGAGGCCGATCAGGATCGTCCAAATCAAACCCATGCTTCATCCCCTTGTCTGAGCGGCAAACAACTGCCGCAGATACGCGGAGAACGATCCAGCTTGGCTGCGGTTCAATTTGGAGACGAAGAAGATTCAACCGTCGTTAGCGTACCTTCGGCGGGGCCGAACTCCGTCGCGATTGCAGCTGAGGCCTCGGCACTCAAATGCAAGCCGAGCTTGGACCGACGCCAGAGCACGTCGTCGGCGCTCCCGGCGCTTTCGACCTCGCGCAGATAGTCGAGTTCGGCTTGTGTAAAGCCGCAGCCGAAATCGCGGCCGAGATCGTCCGCCCGCGTCGCGCAGCCGAGAAAGACGAGCGCACGCGTGCCGTAGGAGCGGGCGAGGCGTTGCGCGGTCGCGGGCGCGAGGAAAGGGAAGCGGGCGCGCAAAGGCAGCGATATCTTCGCCGGGAATATCGCCGCCGGGCAAGATTGTCTTGTGCGTCCACGCCGCGGGCAAGCCAGGAAAGATCGGCGCCAGATCCTTCAGCGCTTGTTCCGCGAGGCGCCGAAAGGTCGTGATCTTGCCGCCAAATTTCGAAAGAACCGGGGCGCCATCGGTGTTCAGCTCCAGCACGTAATCGCGGGTGATGTGCGAGGCGTCGGAGCTGCGGTCGTCGTAGAGCGGCCGCACGCCTGAAAAGCTGTGCACAATATCCTCCTGCCGCACAGGCGCGCGCAGGAATCGCCCGGCACTCTCCACGAGATATTGCACTTCGTCTGGCGTAATCGCTGCCGTGCGAGGATCTCCGTGGAATGGCTCGTCGGCCGTGCCAATGAGCGTGAAAGCATCTTCGTAGGGGATGACGAAAATAATCCGGCCATCAGGGTTCTGGAACATATAGGCCTGCTCGCCGTCATAGAGGCGGCGCGTCACGATGTGGCTGCCTTTGACGAGGCGGATGCGGCTGGCGGGCTCGATGCTGAGCGCGGTGCCCAGCACGTCGCTGACCCAAGGCCCTGCCGCGTTGACGAGTGCGCGCGCTTCGACCCGCTGCACGCCGCGATCAGTGCAAGCCAGCGTCGCAACCCACCGGTCGCCCGCGCGCTGTGCGGACACGAACCGCGTGCGCAGGCGTATTTCCGCGCCACGCTCCCGCGCATCCAGCGCCACAAGTGACACGAGACGCGCATCGTCCACCCAGCAATCCGAATAGACGAAGGCGCGGTCCACCCAGTCCTGAAGCGGCGCGCCGAAAGGATGTTTTGCCCGGCGGATCTGCCCGGAGCCGGGCAGACGCTGGCGCCGCGCCAGATGGTCGTAGAAGAACAGCCCGAGCCGCACGAGCCAGGCAGGCCGGATCGCGGGATCATGCGGCAGCACGAAGCGCAGCGGCCAAATGATATGAGGCGCCTGCGAAAGCAGCAGTTCGCGCTCTGCCAGAGCCTCGCGCACCAGTCGGAACTCGTAGTGCTCGAGGTAGCGCAATCCGCCATGGATCAGCTTCGTGGAAGCCGACGAGGTCGCCGATGCCAGATCCTGCGCTTCCACGAGCAGCACGGAGAGCCCGCGTCCGGCGGCGTCACGCGCGATGCCGCAGCCGTTGATCCCTCCGCCGACGACCAGAATGTCGAATACCATGCGCCATCAACCCCGCTGTCTCGTACATGCTGGCGCAAAGCGCAGCGCTTAGCCAGCCGTTGCCGTCACTGTTTCGTGACGGTTCACTTGCATCCAAAGCGCGCGCGCGCATGTAGCTAATAGAACAAAGCCCGGAGGAGACGCGCCATGACCACCAGACGAAACTTGCTCGAAAAAGGCCGCGCTCTGCTGGGTCTCGCCGCGCTGGGGGCGGTACCCACAGTGGCACGAGCGGAAACCTTCGAAGTCACCAAGTCAGATGCCGAGTGGAAGAAGCTGCTCTCCCCGGCGCAATATGACGTGCTGCGTCACGAGGGCACGGAACGCGCCTTCACGAGCCCACTCAACGAGGAGAAGCATGCGGGCTTGTTCCATTGCGCAGGCTGCGACCTGCCGGTCTATTCGTCAAAAGCCAAGTTCGACTCCGGCACCGGCTGGCCGAGTTTCACCTCCGCGCTCAACAAGGCGGTGGGCACAAAAACAGATCGCGCCTTCTTCATGTCGCGCACTGAAGTGCATTGCCGCCGCTGTGGTGGGCATCTCGGCCATATCTTCGATGACGGCCCGGCGCCGACCGGCAAGCGTCATTGTATCAACGGTGTTTCCCTGAAATTCGTGCCCGGCGCGGTCGAGGTCAGCGGTTGACGAGCCGGCGTGCGCTTCAGCTCGCGGTGCTGCTGGCGATCTGTGTGCCGATTGGCGCGGGCGGGGCCGGGGTGATCTTCGGCTCCCGTTTCACTGGCATGGAAGCCGCGTCCCTGCTGCAGGACAGTCACTTCCGCTATCTCTCCGGATTGTTGCTGGGCATTGGCATCGCATTCGGCCTGATGATTCCCTCGATGGAGCGGGAAACCTCGGCATTTCGGATGCTGACAGCCATCGTCTTCTGCGGCGGGCTCGCGCGTCTCGCAGGGCTTTTGGCGATGGGCGCACCGCCAGCTCCGATGATGTTCGGGCTGGCGATGGAATTATGCGTCACGCCCGCGTTGCGCGTGTGGCAGGCTTCAGTCGCACGGCACGCCAAGGTGCCTGCGACTGCAACAGGAGCGTAAAGCTCAGGTCGTTTCCTTGCGGAACTTCGCGCGCTTCACATCGCCGGGCTGTTCCTGGCCAAAAGGCTCGCGCTTCTTCTTGTTGAACTTTGTAGGCGCGGCGACGGGGGCTGACTGGTCGAGGCGCGAGAAATTCAGGTCGGTCTGGCCAGCCTTGGTTTCCTTGCCAGGATGCATCATGGCGACGGCGAAAGCCTCCGCCGCATCGGCCGTAACTTCGAACTTCGTTTCCTTGTCGAAGATGCGGATGGCGCCGATCTGATCGCGCGAAACCTTGCCGCGCTTGCAGATCATCGGCAGCAGCCACTTCGGATCGGCGTTGTTCTTGCGGCCGATATCGATATGGAACCAGACGCCCGCGCCGCCGCGAGGGGCGCGTGCCGGGGAAGGTGAACGCTCACGCGTCGGCTCATAGCCCTCGGTGCGGGCAGGCGCTGCGGCATTGCGCTCAGCCCAGGTGCCGCGTTCGGCACGCACGGGGGGCGCCGAGCGGCCATGGCCGGGGTCGGTAACGTCCTCGGGCGAGGGCAGGCGCTGGCGGTACATGCGTACGAGAGCGGCGGCGACTTCTTCGGGCGAACGTTCGGCCAGAAGCGCGCGCGCGAGACCCAGATCTTCCTCGCTCGACTCTTCGCTGAACACTTCGTCCCGCATCAGGCGTTCCTGATCGAGCTTGCGGATCTCTTCAACTGTCGGCGGGCCGCACCAGTTCGGCTGCACGCGGGCATCCACGAGCAGGCGCTCGGCGCGGCGGCGGCGGGCCTGCGTGACGATCAGGACAGCGATGCCCTTCTTGCCCGCGCGGCCCGTGCGGCCGCTGCGATGCTGCAGGATTTCGGCATCGTTCGGAATCTCGGCATGAATGACGAGGCCGAGGTTGGGCAGATCGATGCCGCGCGCGGCAACGTCAGTGGCCACGCAGATGCGGGCGCGCCCGTCACGCAGCGATTGCAACGCGTGGGTACGCTCGTTCTGGCTCAGCTCGCCCGACAGCGCGACGGCGGTGAAGCCGCGTTCCAGCAGAGCGGTGTGCATGTGACGTACGGCCTCGCGCGTGTTGCAGAACACGAGCGCGCTGGGGGCTTCGTAGAAGCGCAGCAGGTTGACCACGACATGGTCGACCTCGTTGGGCAGCACGCGCATCGCGCGATATTCGATGTCGGCATGGGCGCGGTCGCCGGCGCCGACTTCGATGCGCAGCGCATTGCGCTGGTAGTCGCGGGCGAGGTTGACGATGGTCTTGGGCAGCGTCGCGGAGAACAACAGCGTGCGGCGCTCGCGCGGCGTCAGCTTGAGGATTTCCTCGAGGTCTTCGCGGAAGCCGAGGTCCAGCATTTCGTCGGCTTCGTCGAGGACGAGCGCTTTCAGCTGCGAAACGTCGAGGCCCTTGCGTTCGATGTGATCGCGCAATCGGCCGGGTGTGCCGACGACGATATGGGCGCCCTCAGCCAGCAGGCGACGCTCGCGGCGCGGATCCATGCCACCGACGCAGGAGACGACCTTGGCCTTGGCGCCGGCATAGAGCCACGCGAGTTCGCGATGAACCTGCAGGGCGAGTTCGCGGGTGGGCGCAACAACGAGGGCGAGAGGGGCCGCTGCCCGCTCCATCGCTTCGGCTTCGCCAAGCAGATCTTCGGCAATGGCCAGCCCGTAGGCGACCGTCTTGCCCGAGCCCGTCTGGGCGGAGACGAGGAGATCGCGGCCGTTGGCGTCGTCCTTCAGCACGGCAAGCTGAACGGGAGTCGCCTCAAGATAGTCGCGCTCGGTGAGCGCGCGCGCGAGGGTAGGATTAGTCGCAGGAAAAGCCAATGTCTCGGAAACCTTCGGAACGGGGGCGGAGGCGCACGCACTCTACGCACGCACCTGCTGGGCGGCATGACCGGTTCAAACGCCGCTGATATTTCGTCTCATACGCTTCTTTTGCCCCGAACGCCACCCGGCATTCGGATCGGGGCCGAGCGAGGGCACGTCCGATCAAGCTCGGGGGCGGATTTGTGGGCCGTCATTGCGAGCGAAGCGAAGCAATCCAGTACGATCCTGCAACTCCTGGATTGCCGCGTCGGTCCGCTCCTCGCAAAGACGAATGAGCCCTGTCCCACCGGGACAGGGCTCGCAGTCATCAGTCTCAGACGACCTGCTTGGTCGTGTCGGCATCGGCCTGGCGCTCGTACCACTTCGGGTCCATGCGGCAGGGAACGTCGTTCTTGCGCAGCGTCTCTTCGTATTCCTGGCGGATATACGGGTCTTCCATCCAGTAGGGGATGGCGGTGCCGCCCTGGTTCACGTCGATGGCCGTGTAGTCGGTGTGCTTCTCGCCAGGCGCGCCGGGGTCGCGGCCGGGGTTGTGCGGGCCAAACCATGCCGTCAGGCGGAAGTCTTCCTTGGAGACGCTGAAGTGCTGGTGATACCAGCGCGCGCCGCCCGGAGCCGCCGTCACGAGGCCGACCGGCTCGTAATCGAG
>JAQGKN010000108.1 GCA_028290085.1 Hyphomicrobiales bacterium | reverse complement strand
AATCCACTGCTGCGTTACGACCGCTTCGAGCCGCGCGCGGCGGGCATCCGGGCCATGCTGCCGCAAGTGGACGAGTTCCGTCCGGTGCATCATCTGGCGAGTCTCGAAGATCTCGCTGCTGCCTTGTCGCGTCCGGCCGTCAGCGCCGCCGTCGATCCGCGTGTCTGGTTGCGGCGTACAGCGTGACACCCGTTCGCGTGACGAATGGCAAGCGAAGCGCTATATTCGGCTAAACATCTCGATAGGAGGTCCTTATGCTCTCGAGCGATGACGATATTCTGGGTCAGGCCGCAGTCTGGCGGCGCGAAGGGCGCGGCGTTGCGCTGGCGACCGTGGTCGAAACCTGGGGCTCGGCGCCCCGTCCGGTCGGCAGCCATCTGGCCATCGATTCAGAGGGGCATTTCCTCGGCTCTGTCTCCGGCGGATGCGTCGAGGGCGATGTCGTGACCGAAGCGCTCGACGTGATCGGCGACGGCAAGCCGCGCGTGCTCGAATTCGGCGTGGCCGACGAGACGGCGTGGCGTGCCGGCCTTTCCTGCGGCGGGCGCATTCGCGTCTATGTCGAGAGGATCGACTGATGCGTCTCGATCTTCTCACCAAGTTGAATGAAGCCCGCGCCGAGCGCCGCGCGGCGGTGCTGGTCACCGCCATGGACGGTGGCGCACAGCGGATCGTGCGGGCGGAAGCGCTCGCAGGCGATGCCCTGGCTGACCCCATCGACGAGGCCTTGCGCAGCGGCAAGAGCGGCATGGTCGAGCATGAGGGCGCGACTTATTTTCTGACGGTGCAGGTGCCGCCCGTGCGGCTCATCGTAATCGGCGCAGTGCACATCACGCAGGCGCTCGCCCCCATCGCGCGGCTCGGCGGGTTCGACATGACCATCGTCGATCCACGCACGGCGTTTGCCACGCCCGAGCGTTTCCCAGACACTCCGGTCATCGCCGACTGGCCGGAAACCGTGCTGCCGCCGATGAAGCTCGATCGCTACACGGCGATGGCCTGCTTCACGCACGATCCCAAGATCGACGATCCTGCGCTGGAGCAGGCGCTCGCCGCCGATTGTTTCTACATTGGGGCGCTCGGCTCGCGAAAGACGCATGGCAAGCGCATCGAGCGGCTGCATGCCAAGCACTTCACAGTGGAGCAGACGCAGCGCATCCATGCGCCCATCGGTCTCGACATCGGCGCTGTGACGCCCGCCGAGATCGCGGTTTCGGTGCTCGCCGAGATCATTCTCAGCCTGCGCAAGAAGCCTTTGCGCGTGGAGAAAGCAGCTTGAAGTTCGGCCCCGTCCAGCTCGAAATGGCTGAGGGCGGCATTCTCGCCCATTCGGTGAAGCGCGATGGTCTCGTGCTGAAAAAAGGCACGGTGCTCACGCATGAGCATGTCACGGCGCTTCGCTATGCGGGCCTTGGCGATGTCGTCGTTGCGCAGCTCGAACAGGGTGATATCGGCGAGGATCATGCAGCAGCGATGCTGGCCGACGCCATTGCGGGCGAACAGGTGCGCGTCGATCCGGCCTTTACGGGCCGCGCCAATCTGTTCGCCACATGCGCGGGCGTTCTCGTGGTGGAACCTTCGTTGGTCGATGCAGTGAATGCGGTGGACGAGCAGGTGACGCTCGCTACCTTGCCGCCGTTTTGCACGGTCGTCGAGGGCGAGATGATTGCGACTGTGAAGGTCATCCCCTTCGCGGTGCCGCAGAGGATCGTCGAGGCGGCGATTGCGTCTGCGCATGGCGAGCGGTTGCGTGTTGCGGCCTTCGCGCCATTGCGCCTCGGCATCGTCTCGACACTCTTGCCGGGACTGAAGCCCTCGACTGTCGACAAGACACTCCGCGTCATGCGTGAGCGTATTGCGCCTGCGAGAGCGAGCATCGCGCGCGAGCTTCGTGTGCCGCATGAGACGACAGCGCTCGTGGCGGCGCTCGAGGAGATTCAGGTCGAGGCGGATCTCATCATCGTCTTTGGCGCCTCCGCCATTACCGATCGGCGCGATGTCATTCCAGCCGCGCTGACTGCTGCGGGCGGGCGGATCGAGCATTTTGGAATGCCTGTCGATCCCGGCAACCTGCTTCTGATCGGCGAACTCGGCGGCAAGCCTGTGCTGGGTGCGCCGGGTTGCGCGCGGTCGCCCAAGGAGAACGGCTTCGACTGGGTGTTGCATCGCATGCTCGCGCGCCTGCCGGTGCGTTCCGCCGATATTCGCCGCATGGGTTCTGGTGGTCTTCTGATGGAAATCGTCTCGCGTCCGCAGCCCAGGCTCGGCGGCAATGATGCGGATGTCATGGCCGATGAGTGAGGTCGCCGCCATCGTTCTGGCGGCGGGCAAAGCCTCGCGTTTTCGTGCCGCTGCTGGAGACACTGCGCCCGTCACGAAGCTCGTCGCGCATTATGATGGCAAGGCGCTGGTGCGCCATGTCGTCGAGGCCGCTCATGCGGCGAGGCTTTCGCCGGTGATCGTCGTCACGGGCCATGCACGCGAGGCCGTGCTGGCCGAACTCAACGGGCTTGACGTCAGGCCCGTGCACAACTCCGATTACGAGACGGGCATGGCATCGTCGCTGAAGGCGGGGCTCGCGCAGTGCCCGCCATCGGCGCACGGTGTGGTCGTGCTGCTGGGCGACATGCCTTTGGTTGGGCCCGCGCTCATCGACACGCTCACGGCGGCATTCGAGGCGCATCCCGAAGCGCTCGCCGTTGTTCCGAGCTTTGCGGGCGAGCGCGGCAATCCCGTGCTGATTTCGGCGCATTTGTTTCCGGCGTTGGCTGCACTGCATGGCGATGCTGGCGCGCGTCAGGTGCTGCGCGGTTTAAGTGACGGAGTTCTCGAGGTGGCCGTGAGCGACGAAGCCGCGCGTGTCGACATCGACACGCCCGACGCCCTGCGCGATCTGGCACGGCCATTTTCATCCGATCAGGAGAACACTCCGTAGACCTGACAACGGAGGTTCTCATGACCAATTCAGCAGCGCCGATTTTGATCTATGGCGCGACCGGCGGTGTCGGCGAGGCGAGCGCGCGTGCACTGGTGCAAGCGGGCGCGCAGGTGCATCTCGTCGCGCGTCGCAGCGATGCTCTGGAAACGCTGGCATCCGAACTCGGCGCGACCTTTACCTGCATCGATTTCGACGCCCCGGATGCCTTCAAACAGGCGAGCCAGGAGGCATCAGCGGACGGTGTCATTGCTGGGCTCGTCTTCGCGGTAGGCACGATCAACATCAAGCCCGTCTCGCGCCTGACGCGGGTCGATTTCGAGCGCGACTTTCTGGTCAATGCGATCTGGGCTGCCGAAGCCGTGCAGGCTGCGCTGCCTTTCATGATCAAATACTCGCCGGGCGCGAGGCCATGCCTCCATTGGGATGGCAAAGGGGGCGGTCGAAGCATTGACGCGTTCGCTCGCCGCCGAACTCGCGCCTAAAATCCGCGTCAATTGCATCGCGCCGTCCCTGACACGCACGCCGCTTGCCGCCAAGCTCCTCTCCAATCCGCAAATGGCCGATGCCATCGCGGCCATGCATGCGCTGCCGCGCCTCGGGGAAGCCGAGGACATCGCGCCCATGGTGGCATTGCTCGCTGGGCCACAATCGGGCTGGATCACGGGTCAGGTGATCGCGGTAGACGGTGGACGAAGCACTCTTCGAACTAAAGGCTGAGCGGAACGCGCCATTATCACGAAAGCTTCGCACAATATCGAGCGAGCACAGTGACGGGTGAACCCTCTCGTCCGTGGTGCGCTCATGAAATCCTCGATCCTGGTGAAAATTCTCGCAGCTGTGGGCTGTGCGGCTGTGCCAGCGAGCGATCTCGCGTTGGGCGCGGCGGGTGTCGGTCTTGCGGGGGTCTCGGTGAGCTTCGCCGCGGTGATGCTCGTGCGTACAGGGCAAATGCCGGGCGTCAACGGCGCAGAGCATTTCGCGATTTTCTCGCAGCCAGCGAGCGTCCCCTATACAGGCAACTCACCCGACGCGCCTTTCCGCGAAGCCGCAGCTCTCGACTACACGCCGATCGGTACCGTCTTTTCGAAGCGCGGCGGCGGGCAGGCCGATCGTGGTGTTCATCGCTATCCGCCAGCAGCCGTTCTTTCTGGCTTTCGTATGCGCGGGATGTTTCAGAACGAGGCTCTGGTTCAAGGACCTTCCGGCTTTCTCATGGTGAAGCCGGGCACGGACATCGAAGGCGCAGGCAGCGTGACCGCGATTGAAGCACGTGGTCGTCGCTGGGTCATCGTTA
Organism: Hyphomicrobiales bacterium; assembly: GCA_028290085.1. Taxonomy (GTDB): domain Bacteria; phylum Pseudomonadota; class Alphaproteobacteria; order Rhizobiales; family Beijerinckiaceae; genus Terripilifer. The sequence goes on along the minus strand of JAQGKN010000108.1, from coordinate 1,955 downwards.
CAACGACGGGCGTCATTGAAGGCGACGACTAAGCACTGACTGCGCGCGCTATTGCGCGCGCAGTGCTTCTGCCAGGTCGCGGAAGCCATCTTCGCTGCTCGGTGCATGCGGCAATTGCATCAGCGCATTGTAGAGCTTGGGAACGGCGCTCATCGCCTGATCGAGTTCCGCGTCATTGCCGGGCTGATAGCCACCCATCAATCGCAGATCGCGCGTGTCTTCGTAACGGGCGGTCAACGCCCGCAGACGCATGACGAGCGCGCGCTGCTCGGGGCTCCAGACATGATGCGACAGGCGTGAAATCGAGCCAAGGATATCGATTGCGGGATAGCGGCCCTGATCGGCGATCGCGCGCGACAGCACCACGTGGCCGTCCAGCGTGCCGCGGATGGCATCGGCAACAGGATCGTTGTGGTCGTCGCCGTCGACGAGGACGGAAAAGATACCCGTAATGGAACCGCTGCCCTCGGCGCCGGGACCGGCGCGCTCGAGCAGCTTCGGGAGATCAGTGAAGACGCTCGGCGGATAGCCACGCGCGACAGCGGGTTCACCCGCAGCCAGGGCTACGTCGCGCGCAGCGTGCGCGAAGCGTGTGACGGAGTCGACGATCAGCAAAACCGAATGGCCGAGATCGCGAAAATATTCGGCGACGGCCATGGCGGTGCGTGGTGCGAGCCGCCTGCGCATCGGGCTCTCGTCGCTGGTTGCTGCGATGGTGACGGCGTTCTGCCGTGCTTCGCCAAGCGACTCCTCCACGAACTCGCGCAATTCACGCCCGCGTTCGCCCACGAGGGCCACGACCACTGTGTCGAAGCCGCGCGAGCGCGCGAACATGGAGAGCAGGGTCGACTTGCCGACGCCCGAGCCTGCGAAGACACCGATGCGCTGGCCAGCGCAAAGCGGCGTGAACACGTCGATGGCGCGAATGCCGGTGCTGACCCTTTGCGTCACGCGTCCGCGCGTCATGGCCGCAGGTGGTTCGGCCTCGATCGGCACCGGCATCTCGCCGTTGCGCAACACGCCTAAACCGTCGATCGGTTTTCCGAGCGCGTCAATGATGCGACCGCGCCAACTTGGATCAGGCGAAAGTGTAAGGCGTCCCGCGACACGTGCGCGCGCGCCTATGCCGACCTCGATGCGATTTGCGAAAGGCTTGACGACCGCACCTGCGGGATCGATGCGCACGATCTCGCCCATGCCATCATCGTCTTCCAGAATTTCCAGCCGATCGCCGAGCCGCAGGAAGGGTGTAAGCCCCGCGACGCGAAACGACGACGGTGTAACTTCCGTAACGTGGCCTGTGATCTGCACAAGGTTGTCACTTGCCAGGCAAGCATCGAGGCGGTCGGCCAGGGCGTTGATGCGCTCATCTGTCATGCGGAGGGTCCGAGGCTGCGAATGGCGTCACGCAATGCGGTGTCCGAGCCGTCCAAAGCTGAGCTGACGGATTCGAAGGTTCGCTGCACGGCTACGAGACGCGCCATTTCCATGACCGGATTGACGTTGCTCGTTTCGATAAAGCCCTGCGCCACACCATTCTTCACGAAGTCTAGAACGGGTGTCGCAGGCCGGTCGGTGGTGAAGCCCGACGTGCCAGCCGGTGTGAGCTTTGCTTGGGAGTCGATGCGGAACAGACCCAGTGCGCCGACCTGGTTGCCGTTCTGCGTCATCATTCCGTCGCGCGAAATGCGTGGTGCCCCACCATTGGGATCGAGCGTCATGGCAGAGCCGCTGGCGTCCAGAACTTGCTGTCCTGTCATTGTCCGCAGCTCGCCAGAGTCAAGCATCTGCATGCGGCCGTCCTTGGTGTAGGCCGTGCCACTCGGCGTTTTAATTGCAAGCCAAGCGTCGCCGAGTACGCCGACATCAAGCGGATTGTCTGTCTTCAGCAAGCCGCCGCTGCGAAGCGACGTGTAATTATCGCCGGAAGCCGCAAAGGCCGTCTCCTTGTCGCC
>JAQGKN010000067.1 GCA_028290085.1 Hyphomicrobiales bacterium | reverse complement strand
CTGATGAGCTTCTCGCACGCCTACTGGATGCTGCTCGCCTGCGCGACGCTGGTCGGTATCGGCAACAATCTCTGGCACCCGACAGCTATCCCATGGCTCGCCAATCGCTTCCCGGAGCGCAAGGGGCTGGTGATGGCCTTCCATGGCATGGGCGGCAATCTCGGCGATGCTGTAGCCCCGCTCGTGGTCGGAGCGCTGCTGGTGAGCTTCAACTGGCGTCAGGTTGTGGTGATGAATGTCATCCCCGGCATCCTGATGTCGGTACTGATCCTCATCTACCTCGGCCGCATCTACACGGCGGAGGCGCGCGCGGGCACCGGCGAGCCCAAGCAGGAGCAGTTGAAGGGCAGGGCCTTGTTCAGCTCCTTCGCGACCCTGCTGAAGAGCCGCACGCTGGTCATGCTCTCGGTCGGCTCGGCCTTCCGCGCGATGACGCAGAGCGCGTTGATGACCTTCCTGCCGCTCTATCTGGCGCGTGAAATGGGCTACGATACCTTCTGGGTCGGCGCTTCCATGTTCGCGTTGCAGGCGGCGGGCTTCGCGTCGGCACCTGTCGCAGGCTATCTGTCCGACAGCGTCGGGCGTCGCCAGATCATCATGTCGAGCATGGGCATGACGGCGGTCGTGCTGCTGTTCATGATCTTCGCAGGTGGCACCAGCGCCTTCGTGCTGCTCGTCGCGCTGCTGGGCTTCTTCCTGTTCTCCGTGCGAGCCGTGCTGCAAGCTTGGCTGCTCGATGCCACGCCTCGCAACATGGGCGGCAGCGCGATCGGAATTTTGTTTGGCACGCAGGCAGTCGGGCAGGCCATCGGCCCGCTGTGCGCGGGGTTGCTGGCGGATCGATACGGCATCATGTCTGCGTTCTACTTCCTGGCCGGGACGATCGTGGTGGCGAACCTGTTCGTGTTCTTCACACCGGTCGGCAAGGACGCGAAGATCTGAGCCTTTGAGGTAGAGCAAACGGGGCCCCGCTTCTCGCGGTTGAGTCCTTTGCGTAAACTTACCCAGACTCGGGCACAAATCTCGTTGCCGTCATTGCGAGCGGAGCGAAGCAATCCAGTCCGATCTTGCGACTTCTGGATTGCTTCTTCGCTTCTCGCAATGACGCCGGGCGAGTCTTACTTCGCGCCCGGCTTCTGGAACAACGTCGCAACCTGTTCCTTGGTCAGCGGCGCGGGCAGCATCTTGAAAGCCACTGCGTCGTCCATCATCGCATCGAGCCCGCTCATGCGACCCGGATCGAGGTTTTCCTTCGGCAGGAATTCGTCGCGCACCTTCTGCGCCATGTCGCGCGGAATCTCCGCCCACTTCGCATAGGCGTCGAGGGAAGCCGGGTTGGAATACATCCAGTCGACGGTGTCGCGATAGGCCGCCAGATAGCGGGCGTAAACATCGCGGCGCTTCTCGAGATCGCCCGCATTGGCTGCGATCACGCGGATCGTCTGGTCGCGAAAGGCCGCGATGTCCTTGCCGGGCACGAGAATACGCGTCTTGCCGTCCAGCACGGGCGCATAGGCGAGGGGAGGCGCCGACCAGCCGACATCGATCTGGCCGCTCATCACCTGCGTGTAGGTGGAAGTCGGGCTGCCGGTTGCGGTGGGCTTCACCTTCACGTCGAACTGCTTCTGCATCGCGTTGACCATCATATTGGTCGATGAGCCGTTCGTGGAAAAGGCGACCGTCTTGCCAGCGGCATCCTTGAAGCTCTTGATCGGCGAATCCGCTTTCACATACCAGAACTCGTAACCGCCGGTCATGGTCGCGCCAATGGCGCGGATGGGCGCGCCCTTCGCGAAGGCGCCCATCATGCCGTGCGTGCCGACGCCGATGCCGATATCGACGCTGCCTGAAATGACCGCCTGTTGCGTCTCGCCGCTGCCCTGCGTGTAGAGAATGTCGAGCACGAGCCCGTGCTTCTTGAAGAAGCCGGCATCCTGTCCGAGTTCGGAAACTGAATTTTCGTAGACGCCGCGCTGGCCGATGGCGACCTTGAGCTGGTCTTCCGCCCGTGCGGTCGTGGCAAAAGCAGCCAGCGTGCTGCATGCAAGTCCGAAAACGAGTGCTGTCTTCATCATGTTTCCTCCAGGCACGGCCGTCTTTGCAGCCGTTGCGGCCCTTCCGGGCCATCGCGCGCAATCTGCACGATCAGGGGAAAAAGGTCACGTGGCGGTTTCCGGCACGCGATAGGCGGTCGTGGACTTGATGCGCTCCATGGCGAAGCGCGACGTCACGTTCTTGAGCTGGAAGTCCTCGATCAGCTTGCGGTAGAAGCGGTCGTAATCGGCCATGTCGGAAACGACCACGCGCAGCATGTAATCGACATCGCCGGCCATGCGATAAAGCTCCATCACCTCAGGCATGGCGTTGACGGCGGTGGCGAAGCGGTCGAGCCAATGCACGGAATGATCGGGTGTCTCGATCTGCACGAAGACGGTGAGCCCCAGCCCGATTTTCTCGGGAGCGACCAAAGCCACGCGCCGCAGGATCACGCCCTGCGCTTCGAGGCGCTGAATGCGCTTCCAGCAGGGCGTCTGCGAGAGGCCGATATGCTCGGCCAGCTCCGCGATGGAAATGGTCGAATCCTTTTGCAGGGCCGTCAGGATTTTGCGATCGATCGAGTCCATGCGCGGGTTCCCTCGGGCTTCAGGCCGGGCTGCGCAGCCGCGCCGCGCGACGCTGGTCCAGAATATTACCGCTGCCATAGCCGCGCTGGTAGGTGTTGGTGATGAGCTTCCGGGCCGCGAGCCATTGCGCGATGGGCTGGCGCGCTGCGTTGGCTTCCGGCAACGAGATTTCATCGAAGCCGCAGAACAAGGCGTATGAAAACTGGTCCGCGATCAACGGCCCGCTGGCGCGCAGGACGCCTTTGTAGCCAGCCTCACGCAAAAGCTTCGCGAGGCTGAAGCCGCGTCCGTCGCCAAAACCCGGGAAGGTGATGGAAATCAGCGCAATCGCCTCGAAAAACGGGCGAAGCTCATCGATCTTGATGGTGTTGGGTACCGCCACGCCGATTTTTCCGTCGTTGCGACGTTCCGCGAGTGCTGGCCCGAGTTGCTCCCAGGCCACGAGCACATGCGTGCCCGATGTGGCGTCAATCGCGGCGGGAACCCAGACGTCCTCGCGAAGGCCTTCGCGATCAAGCAACGGCATGGGTCTTCTCCTGCAGGGCAATCTTGAAGGGGTCCAGGCCGAGACGGCGCACAGCCTCGATGAATGTCTCGCCGCTGTCGCGCTGCGCCAGATAGACGCCCACGATGCGCTCGATGGCGTCAGGCACGTCTTCCGCAGCCAACCCCGGTCCGAGCAGCTTGCCGATGGCCGCAGTCTCGGTGGCGTCGCCGCCCAGCGTGATCTGGTAGGATTCCTGGCCGCTTTTTTCGAGGCCGAGTATGCCGATGTGGCCGACATGGTGGTGGCCGCACGCGTTGATGCAGCCTGAGATCTTGATGTTCAGCTCGCCGATTTCGGCTTGCTTCTTCTCGTCGGCAAAGCGATGCGCGATGGCCTGTGCGATGGGAATCGAACGCGCGGTTGCAAGTGCGCAATAGTCGAGGCCGGGGCAGGCAATGATGTCGGTGATGAGCCCGACATTGGCGGTAGCGAGCCCCGCCGCGACGAGGCCTTCCCACACCGCGAAAAGATCGTCCTTGCGCACATAGGGCAGCACGACATTCTGCGCATGCGTCACGCGAAGCTCGTCGAAAGAGTAACGCTCCGCGAGATCGGCAACGGCGCGCATCTGGTCGGCGGTGATGTCTCCGGGTGCTTCGCCGATGGGTTTCAGCGAGACGGTCAGTGCCGTGTAGCCGGGCACGCGATGCGGAAAGAGATTGGTGGATGTCCAATGCGCGAAGGCGCGGTTCTCGGCCTTGGCCGCTTCGAAAGCGGTGCTGCGCGCGGGCAGGGTGTCATAGGCCGGGTCCGCGAAATAGGCCGCGATGCGCGCCACTTCTGCCGGGTCGGCATTGACGGACGGGCCATCGAGCCGCGCGAATTCGGCCTCGACGAGGCGCGAAAATTCTTCAGCGCCGAGCTCGTGCACGAGGATCTTCACGCGCGCCTTGTACTTGTTGTCGCGCCGCCCCTCGAGATTGTAGACGCGCATCACCGCTTCGAGATAGGCGAGCAGATCGGCCCGAGGCAGGAAGCTGCGGATGGTCTTTGCGATCATCGGCGTGCGGCCAAGGCCACCGCCCACCATGACTTCATAGCCGATCTCGCGCGTCTTCGGGTCGCGCACGATTCGCAGGCCGATGTCGTGCGCGCGCACCACGGCGCGGTCACGCGCGGAGCCCGTCACGGCAATCTTGAACTTGCGCGGCAAATAGCTGAATTCGGGATGCAGGCTTGACCATTGCCGAAGCAGCTCGGCGGTCGGGCGCGGATCTTCGATTTCGTCCGCGGCAATGCCGGCAAAATGGTCGGCGGTGACGTTGCGGATGCAATTGCCAGAGGTCTGGATGCAATGCATCTCGACATCGGCGAGCAGATCCAGAATCTCCGGCACGTCGCGCAGTTTCGGCCAGTTGAACTGCATGTTGGTGCGCGTCGTGAAGTGGCCATAGCTACGATCGAACTTTTCGGCGATCAGCGCGAGCTGGCGCAATTGCCGCGACGACAGCGTGCCATAGGGAATGGCAATGCGCAGCATGTAGGCGTGCAATTGCAGATAGACGCCGTTCTTCAGCCGAAGGGGCTTGAACTCGTCTTCCGTGATCGATCCATCGAGGCGGCGTGCGACCTGCGTGCGGAACTGGCCCACGCGTTCGCGCACGAATTGCGCGTCGAATTCGTCGTAGCGATACATGTCAGATCTCCGCGTCGGCTGTCTGCCGCAGATCGGCCTGCTTGCCGAGATCGCGCCGGGTGCTGGGTCCGAGCGTCCTGAGTTTTTCGCGATAGTGGCGCGGCACAGGCGCGCCTCGCTCGATGGTCACGTCAATAAGATAAGGGTCGACCACCTTCAGCTGGGTCATGCGGTCCTTTGCCACCGCTTCCAGCTGGTCGGCCGCGTCGTCATCTTGCGCGACAAGAGCCTCACGCGGATCGAGCGCCCACGCGCTTCCGGTCCAGAAGACGGAATCGCCATCGAGGAGGTCATTG
>JAQGKN010000010.1 GCA_028290085.1 Hyphomicrobiales bacterium | reverse complement strand
AGATCGGTTGCGGCTGGGGCGGCTTTGCGGAATTCGCCGCGCGCGACATCGGCTGCCGCGTCACCGGCCTGACGATCAGCCAGGAACAGTTCGACTTCGCGCAGGCGCGCATGCAGGCGGCGGGCCTGAGCGACCGCGTCGAGATCAAGATGCTCGATTATCGCGACGAGAAAGGCACTTTCGATCGCATCGCCTCCATCGAAATGTTCGAGGCCGTGGGCGAGGAATACTGGCCGACCTATTTTGGTCAGCTGCGCGACCGGCTAAAACCCGGCGGCATCGCGGGCCTGCAAGTCATCACCATTCAGGATGCTCTGTTCAAGAGCTACAAGAGCGAGCTCGATTTCATCCGCCGCTATGTGTTCCCCGGCGGCATGCTGCCGACGCCCACCATCATGCGCGAGATGGGGACCAAATTCGGCTTCCGGCTCTCGGGCGAGCGGATCTTTGGTCTCGACTATGCCACCACGCTCAGTCATTGGCGCGAGCGCTTCCGGCAGGCCTGGCCCCAATTGACGCCGCTCGGCTTCGATGAGCAATTCCGTCGTCTCTGGGAATATTACCTGTCCTATTGCGAGGCGGGTTTCCGCGCCGGAACCATCGATGTCCGCCAGATGGTTTTCTCCAAGACATGAGTGAGCCGGGACGGGGCACGCTCGCCGCCTATGCGCTGCCTGCCCTGCCCCTCGCGATCCTGACACTGCCGCTTTACGTGCTCGTGCCAGCATTCTACGCACGCGAGCTGGCCTTGCCGTTGGCGGCTGTGGGACAGGCACTTCTCGCCGTGCGCCTTGTCGATGCGCTGAGCGATCCGCTCGTCGGATTCATGGCAGACCGCTGGCGCCCGACGTTCGGCCGAAGACGATTGTGGTTTGCTCTGGCGAGCCTGCCGACCGCGCTCGCCGCCTTCTTCGTCTTCACGCCGCCGGACGGCGCAGGGGTGTTCTACCTGATGCTTTGGGGCGTCATTCTCTCGGTCGCATGGACCGCGGCGCTGGTGCCCTACACCGCCTGGGGCGCGGAGCTTTCGACGCTCTATCACGGCCGCGCGCGGATCGCGGGCTGGCGCGAGAGCTTTGCGCTCCTCGGCACGTTGATCGCGCTGTTCGCACAAGTGCTGGTGCCGCTGGCAGGCTTCCCCGGCGAACGGGCCGTGCTCTTCGCCGTCGTGCTCTTCGTTCTGCTCGCACTGCCGGCAAGCGCGCTGCTCACAATTGTGCGCGTGCCTGAACCCGTAGGTCTCTCGCATGAACGCCTGAGCCTGCGCGAGGGATTGGCGCACATGCGCGCAAACAGGCCGTTTCTCAGGCTTATTCTCGCATTCCTGCTGAACGGCTTCGCCAATGGTTTTCCCGCGACGCTGTTTATCTTCTTCGTCTCCGAAAAGCTGCAAGCGCCCGATGCGGCGGGGCCTTTGCTCGTGCTGTATTTCCTGTGCGGAGTCGCGGGCGTGCCACTCTGGCTGAAACTCGCAGGGCGGCTGTCGAAGCACCGGGCGTGGTGCGTGGCCATGCTCATCGCCTGCGCCTTCTTCTGCACGGCGCCCTTTCTGGGCGCGGGCGCGACGACGGCTTTTGCCTTCGTGTGCATCGGCACCGGCTTTGCGCTCGGCGCCGACCTGATGCTGCCCCCAGCCATTCAGGCCGACGTCATTGATGTCGATACCGCCGCCTCGGGTGAACAACGCGCGGGCATCTACTTCGCGGCCTGGGGGCTTGCGACAAAGCTTGCTCTCGCGATGGCCGTCGGGCTGGCCTTTCCGCTGCTTGCGGCCTCGGGCTTCGATCCCTCAGCGGGCCTGCGCACGGAAGGCGGACTGACGATGCTCGGCCTGCTCTACGCAGGGCTACCCGTGTTGTTGAAACTCGCCGCGATCGCGCTCATGTGGAACTTCCCGCTCGATACGGCCGCGCAGACACGCTTGCGCGAGACAATCGAAGCGCGTCAGCGTCCCGTGATCCTGGAAAGCAGCGCAAAATAAAGCCCATAGGGCAGCATGTTCATGAACTTCAGGATGAAGGCCATGCGCTTGGGAAAAGCGATCTCGAAGCCTTTCGTCTCAAAGCCCGAGCAAATGCGCCGCCCAGCTTCTTGCACGGGAATGAGGAAGGGCATCGGAAACTCGTTCTGATCTGTCAGCGGCGTCTCGACAAAGCCCGGGCAGACCACCTGGATGGTGATGCCGGCACGGTCGAGATCGAATTTCAGCGACTCGCACATGGCGATCAGCGCCGATTTCGAGGAGGAATAGGCGATGGCACGCGGCAGGCCGCCGTAACCGGCGACCGAGGCATTCACGGCGATCTGGCCACGACCGCGCTCGCGCATGACGCGGATCAGCGGCCCGAGCAGATTGATCGTACCCTCCACATTGACGGCGAACGTCTTGCGGAAGCCATCGCCTCCAAAATCATTCTCGCTGTCGGGAAAAAACGTCCCGACGTTGAGAAAGGCGAGCGCAATGGCCCCATGCCGTGCCTCTACGGCTGAAACGAGTTCGTCCATCGCCTTGCGATCTGTGACGTCACCCGGCATCGGAATGATTTTGCCGCCAGCACCAGCGGCCTCGGCGGCGAAGGCATCGAGCTCCGCAGCCCTCCGCGCCACGGCGACGACCGTGTAGCCCTTTACGGCAAGCTGACGAGCGACCTCACGGCCAATGCCAGAACTGGCCCCTGTGACCAGCGCCAGCCCGTCCTGCGGGCGAGCGCGATAGGGAATCAGTGTCCCGCTCCGAACAAACGGTCGAGCAGCCGGCCGAAGGGGCCCGTCAAATGCAGCGGGGCGTCGGTGACCGCGAAGCAGATGCAATCCTCACCCGCGTCGGTGAACGGCTTGTGGTCGAGGTCGGCGTCCGCGATGGCGATGTCGCCGCGCGAATAACGTCCCGTCACGTCGGAAAATGCGCCTTTCAGCACCAGCGTCACTTCCGAACCCTCATGTGTATGGGAGGGCATCCGGCGACCACCCTTGATCCAGAGAAGACTGGCCTCGCCTCGCCCGGTATGCTCGATGCAGCATTCCTTGACGCCGGGCAGCTTCGTGCGCCACCGGATCGCGTCCATGTCCCGGCCCAGATAGTGCCGCAGCGGCGGCGGCAGGATGGACGCCCCTGTCGCAGGAACACTCTTGCCGAGTGGCGCAGCCGGTGCCTCGAAAATCGCTTTCAGGCGCTCATTGCGGCGGCTGAGCGGCTCCGGCTTGATTTTGGTAAGCTCATCAGCGGCCAACCCCTCGAGCGCGGCCACGAAAGCTCTTGAATCGTGCTTCATCGACAGATGAGAGGCCACAAGCGCATGCAGGCTCGGGTTCAGGGTGCCCGCGCTATAGGCAGCCAGCAAAGCGTCAAGCGGCTGCGCGGTTGAATCCAATTCCTGAAAACCATCGTTCACGACATTTGCCCCTGAAACCTTTCCTTCGGCCGCGCCCTTTCGAGTGAGCCTAAGGTGTGGACCGAACGCGCAACGACGCAGGCTCGACCATATTCAACCATCTGGTAAAATGTTACGCAGCATTTCCCGGGTTGGATCACTTGACCATATAGCCGCAGGCAACGACGTCACACTTCAAGAGGCGGTACCGCACTGGGGGTGACGTCGCCAGATAAAAAAGAGATGGGCATGAAGGCATTCGACGACGTTCTCGCGGCCATCGGTCACACGCCCCTCATCAAGCTTCGCCATGCCTCCGAGGCCACGGGCTGCACCATTCTAGGCAAAGCCGAGTTTATGAACCCCGGCGGGTCGGTCAAGGACCGTGCGGCACTCGCCATCGTTCAGGATGCTGTGGCCGATGGCCGCCTCAAGCCAGGCGGCATGATCGTGGAAGGGACGGCAGGCAATACCGGCATCGGTCTGGCTCTTGTTGCCAACGCCATGGGCTTCCGAACGGTCATCGTCATTCCCGATACGCAGTCGCAGGAAAAGAAGGATCTGCTGCGGATGCAGGGCGCCGAACTCATCGAAGTTCCCGCTGTCGCCTATTCGAACCCCAACAATTACGTAAAACTGTCAGGCCGTCTCGCCGAACGGCTCGCCAGGGAGCATCCCCAGGGCGCGATCTGGGCCAATCAGTTCGACAACGTGGCCAACCGCCAAGGCCATTTCGAGACGACTGGACCTGAGATCTTCGACCAGACGAACGGTCTGGTGGACGGCTTCACCTGCGCTGTCGGCACGGGTGGCACTCTGGCGGGTGTTGGCATGGCGCTCAAGGCGCGCAAATCCTCTGTGAAAATAGCGTTGGCTGACCCGATGGGAGCATCGCTCTACAATTATTACGCCCACGGCGTTCTGAAGGCGGAAGGTAGCTCGATTACCGAAGGCATCGGCCAGGGCCGCATCACAGCCAATCTGGAGGATGCGCCGATCGATATGGCCTACCAGATCACCGACGAAGACGCGTTGCCGATCCTGTTCGACCTCGCGGAGAACGAGGGACTGCTGCTCGGTGGCTCATCGGCCATCAACGTGGCGGGCGCAATGCGACTTGCCCGCGACATGGGGCCGGGACACGTCATCGTCACCATCCTGTGTGATAGCGGCGTTCGCTACGGCTCGAAGCTCTACAATCCAGCGTTCCTGCGCAGCAAGGACTTGCCGGTGCCTGGCTGGATGGAACGCCCATCCACGATCCGTCCCGACTTTCTCTGACCCGCGCGCGGCATTAGCCGAAGCGCATCATCGTCATGAATGTAGCGCCGAAGAATCCGAGGAAAAACACGGCGTGAAGAAACGGCAGTTCGCGTGACATGACAATCTAGGCCCCTCGCCGCAAAACCGCGGCCGTATTGCCTTATCTACGCCTCCCGTCTTGAACTTCGCTTGTGCTTTTCAGCTAAACACGAAGCAGAAACGAAAGCCTTCGTTTACCTGCTTCAAAACCGATACAGGAAACCAGCCGATGGCCGATCCAGGACCCCACTCTCCGTTTCTTGTCTCCACCGATTGGCTCGCGCAGAGACTGGGCACGCCCGGCCTCGTGGTGATCGATGGCTCTTGGTATCTGCCGCCCCAGAAGCGCGATGCACGCGCAGAATATCTGGCGAGCCACATTCCCGGCGCCGTGTTTTTCGATCTCGACGCTGTCTCGGAACAGGCAACCTCGCTTCCCCACATGATGCCTACGCCGGCCGCCTTCGCTGCTTCCATGGGCAAGCTCGGGGTGTCGGACGGTGCCCAGATTGTCGTTTACGACGGCAGTGGCCTTTTCTCCGCGCCGCGCGTGTGGTGGATGCTGCGGGCGTTCGGCGCGCGTGACGTTTCCGTGCTCGATGGTGGCATGCCGAAGTGGATGGCAGAGGAACTCCCGCTGGAAGACGGCGAGGTTTCGCGGCCAGCAACGACGTTCAACGCACGTCTCGATCACAGCGTCATTGCCGCCATCGATGACGTGAAGCGCGCGCTGTCCAGCGGGGCCACGCAAGTGGTCGATGCGCGGCCTGCGGACCGCTTTCGCGGCGAGGCACCCGAGCCCCGTCCGGGCCTGCGGATGGGTCACATTCCCGGTTCCAAAAGCCTGCCTTTTCCCGCCATCGTGGCAGACGGGCGCCTGAAGCCCCTGCCCGATCTGGTGAAGGCGCTGGATGACGCGGGCATCGATCCGTCACGCCCGGTCATCACGTCCTGTGGGTCGGGGGTCTCGGCGGCCATCGTCACACTGGCGCTGGCGGTCACAGGCCGCAGGGAAGGCGCCGTCTATGACGGGTCCTGGGCTGAATGGGGCGCCCGCGACGATCTTCCCGTCGCCACCGGCCCGGCCTGAAACGCCTTAATTTTCTGCAGAAGGCCACGCAACTCCGGGCCGTGCTTCTTCGTTCCCGAAAAGGCGGCGCGAGCGACGACTCGCGCCGGCGGCCGATCTGAGGTCCGGACAACAGGATCAGGGCGGCACTGTCTCAGGGGACTGGTTGGGGGCTCAATCGTCCGCGACGACACAGGAGCATTGGCCATGTGTGACTACTCCCTCGAAATGTATGGGTCACGACCGGCACGCGAATCCGAGCGCTATGTCACGACGCGCTTTCCTTCAGGAAGCATCGGCCTGACGGCTCCCGGCGATTGTGGCACCGCCGTCTGCGTTCAGTACGACACGCCACTCGTGCTCGAGAATATTCCGAAGGAAATCCAGACCGCGCTCGGCCTGCGCGACATCGAGGAGGCCGTGTTCGTGCGCCTGGACCACGGCGCCTATCGGGATGGCGTTCGCTTCGGCAACGGCCGCCAGGTGTCGCTCCAGCGCCTTTCTACCGGAGTCGGCGCTACCGTGACGACGCTCCTCGAAGCCGCCAAGCCGGTCAAGGCAAGCGCGGCCGTCGCTCGCGTGGCCTGAAGGCAAGGACCGGTCAAACTTCCCGCCCCGGCCGCCGGGGCGGATTTTCTGCGAGCCGCGGCCTGCGGATTTGCGAACCGATTGATCAGAACGTTTATGAAATGGCGTCTTTTTAACCGGTCCCTTGCATATATTTTATGCATTTTGCTCTGCGATCAATCGCTCTATAGTCTGCCCAAGCGGTCGGTTCATCCTGCCTCCCTGTCAACATGGCCGTAGCGCGTTGGCACGGCAGGTGCTATGAGCCCGCCGTTTCGAGCTGTCTGCTTCTATCCGCCCGGGATAGTCGCGAGGCCGGATCTGCGGGGAGTTGCGAGCGCGCATGAAAAAGATCGAGGCCATCATCAAGCCCTTCAAGCTGGATGAAGTGAAGGAAGCTCTGCAGGAAGCGGGACTTCAGGGGATCACCGTCACCGAAGCCAAGGGGTTCGGCCGGCAGAAAGGTCACACGGAGCTTTACCGTGGCGCCGAATATGTGGTCGACTTCCTGCCCAAGGTGAAGATCGAGATCGTGCTCGGCGACGACCTCGTCGACCGCGCCATCGAGGCCATTCGCAAGGCCGCTCAAACCGGGCGGATCGGCGATGGCAAGATTTTTGTATCTAACATCGAGGGGGCGATCCGCATCCGCACCGGCGAGACCGGCACGGACGCGATCTAATCCCCTGCGCCCATCTGCGAGGCTGATCTGCATGTCGTGACATGCAGCTCGTTCTCGCCGACACGACCAACCTGCGCTACAAGGCAGGCCTGCCACGTCGGCAGCCTGTTGCCACTCAACCTGCCGCAAGCCCACCCCCGGCTGCTGAACGTTTACTGAGAGAGGGATTTCACGATGAAGACCGCCAAGGACGTCCTTAAGGCGATCAAGGACAATGACGTAAAATACGTCGATCTGCGTTTCACCGACCCGCGCGGCAAGTGGCAGCACGTGACTTTCGACCAGACCCTGGTCGACGAGGAAATGTTCTCGGAAGGCACGATGTTCGACGGTTCGTCGATCGCCGGCTGGAAGGCCATCAACGAATCCGACATGACCCTGATGCCGGACCCGACGACCGCTTGCATGGACCCGTTCTTCGCGGCGTCCACCATGGTCATCACCTGCGACATCCTGGAGCCGTCCACGGGCGAGCCCTACAACCGCGATCCGCGCGGCATCGCCAAGAAGGCTGAGGCCTATCTCAAGTCGACGGGTATCGGCGACGCCGTCTACGTCGGCCCCGAGGCCGAATTCTTCGTGTTCGACGACGTTCGCTTCAAGGCCGACCCCTACAACCCGGGCTTCGTTCTCGACTCCGTCGAACTGCCGACCAACATGGACACCCAGTACGAAGGCGGCAACCTCGGTCACCGCATCCGCACGAAGGGTGGTTACTTCCCGGTCCCGCCGCTCGATTCGGCTCAGGACATGCGCGGCGAAATGCTCGCTGCCATGGCCGCCATGGGCGCCGTCGTCGAGAAGCACCATCACGAAGTGGCGTCCGCGCAGCACGAACTCGGTCTGAAGTTCGGCCCGCTGACCACCATGGCCGACCACATGCAGGTCTATAAGTACTGCATCCATCAGGTCGCGCAGAGCTACGGCAAGTCCGCCACCTTCATGCCGAAGCCGATCTTTGGCGACAACGGCTCGGGCATGCACGTTCACCAGTCCATCTGGAAGAACGGCAAGCCGATCATGGCCGGCGACAAGTACGCCGACCTGAGCCAGGAATGCCTTTGGTACATTGGCGGCATCATCAAGCACGCCAAGGCGCTGAACGCCTTCACCAACCCGTCGACGAACAGCTACAAGCGCCTCGTCCCGGGCTATGAAGCCCCCGTGCTGCTCGCCTATTCGGCCCGCAACCGCTCGGCCTCTTGCCGTATCCCGTATACGTCGAACCCCAAGGCCAAGCGCGTCGAGGTTCGCTTCCCCGATCCGACGGCGAACCCCTATCTCGCCTTCGCCGCAATGCTGATGGCCGGCCTCGACGGCATCGTCAACAAGATCGATCCGGGCCCGGCCATGGACAAGGATCTCTACGACCTTCCCCCGAAGGAACTGAAGAAGATCCCGACCGTCTGCGGGTCGCTGCGCGAAGCGCTGTCGAACCTCGACAAGGACCGCACCTTCCTCAAGGCAGGCGGCGTGTTCAACGACGACGTGATCGACAGCTACATCGAGCTGAAGATGACGGAAGTCATGCGCTACGAAATGACGCCGCACCCGGTGGAATTCGACATGTACTATTCAGTGTGAGGTCTAAGCAACTGAGTTGAAAGGAACCGCCGGGAACCGGTAGTTTCTTTCTTGTCATGTGGTTCGGAATGTGGCTCGGAAGGTGGTTCGAAATCCACCTTCCGGACCATTTTTATGCGCGCTCCAAACGACAGTTACGTGCACCAGCACGCCCGTTCCACCAGCCTCTACTACATCCGAGACGTCCCAGCTGACATCCGTGCTGAGGTCGGTCGCGCGAAATGGAAGCAGTCGCTGGGGACCGCGCAGCGTGCCGAAGCACTGAAGAAAGCGCGGCAGCTCGCCGAGGAACATGATCGGACGATTGAGAACCTTCGTGCGCGCCGACGTTCGCCCCTCGACTCTCTGAGGGAGGAAGATCGTGAAAAGATACTGGCTGACGGGGGCATCGAACCATATCTGCTTTGGATGAACGATCGCGCCTGCGAGGCTCAGAGTCTCCGTTCGGACGCTGAGTTCTGGACAGAATTTGCCGCCGACGAAGGACCACCAGAGGAGATCCCCGACCCCGATTGGGCACGCGCCAAGGTCAGCGGCCTTAAGGCCGAAGAGAAGGCGATCGAGTCGCATATTGCGCGCGAGGCGCCATTGATCCGCACGCTCACGAAGCACACAGCGCACTTCGTGGACTCATCCCTGGGCTACAGGCCACCAGCCCCCGAGGCAGTGCAGTGGCCGGCTGCGCAACCCGGACCAGCTACGCCGGCCACCCCAGCAATAGCACCACGGCCGATCATGAACTAACATTCAAACTGGATCACCCCATGGGGGCCGGCCAGCCCCGCTCGACCATGAACAAGCGCGGGGGCTACTGCAGGCAGGCGGTCAACCTCTCGATTTTGGCCTAGAATCTTGGGTCATGGATAACGCTGGCCGTGTTCCCGGCGTACTGTTAGCCGCCGCCCACGTCGGCAGCAGCCTTCTGACCACCGGCGAAAGCTTCCTCGAACAGATCGCGACGGCATTTCAGCGGGAAGTCGAGCGCCGAACGACGGCGGAGCAGCGGTCGGCGCTCGCGGCCTTGTCTCTCATGACGCACGTCGGAATTTCG
The DNA here is from genome assembly GCA_028290085.1 of Hyphomicrobiales bacterium. Lineage (GTDB taxonomy): Bacteria > Pseudomonadota > Alphaproteobacteria > Rhizobiales > Beijerinckiaceae > Terripilifer. The sequence goes on along the minus strand of JAQGKN010000010.1, from coordinate 2,442 downwards.
GGAAATGCGGAGTCGGAGGCCTCCGTGCTTTCCCGATGCTTCGGCGTCGGGCTTAATGCAGTTCTGACTTCGGTCCAACCGCTCGCCGCCGCGGGGTTCCTGCGCGTTGACGGCTCCTATGCCGAGGTGGTGCCGCCACCGCTCGCCAACCGGCTAAGCCGGCAGCCCTGAAGGGTGTTGCGTCTGTTTAGCAGAGGCACGGCTTCTACGAGGAACGGGCTCGCGCGCTGGATGCCTGGGGTGCCCACGTGGCCGGAGTTGTTACAGGGAACGTGTTACGCCTCCGCGTGGGCGGTTAAGAACCTCGCCCGCCAAATACGTACACCAAGGTCACCCTCAAAACCTTCAAAAGGGTTGGCTGCGGCGCTTTTAGGATGTCCCTGACTTGTGCTTACGGCGGCGTGCCTTTGCCTCCACCGTCACCAATAGCGAAGCCATAAGCACACGTAGCCACGTCCTTGGGGCAACATCCGGGCAAAGAGGGTCCGTAGCCACGGCTACATGTTCGGGCGTGGGCGCAGTGGTATTCCCGGTGCATGAGATTGCTGCTAAACCGCGCCCCTAAGTTCTCTGGAGGTGAGTGATGGGTAATACGCGGCGACTGGCGGCCGGCAGCATCGCCGTCGGAATTTTCGTTCTCGCGGTCAAATACGCGGCCTATCATGTCACCGGCAGCATCGCGCTCTACTCGGACGCGCTCGAAAGCATCATCAACGTCGTCACCGCCGTCGCGGCGCTGATTGCCGTGCATGTCAGCAGTCAACCCGCCGATAGCAACCATCCCTACGGCCATCAGAAGGCCGAGTATTTCTCGGCGGTGTTCGAAGGCGTGCTCATCATTATCGCGGCCGGGATGATCCTGCGCGAGGCATGGGGTGGCTTTCTTGCTCCCAAGGCGATCGAGGCGCCAATTGTGGGCTTGCTGATCAATTCTGTCGCCAGTGCCACCAATGCAGCCTGGTCGTTCGTGCTCATCCGCTATGGACGGCGCTATCGGTCTCTGGCTCTGGTCGCCGACGGTAAGCATTTGCTCACCGATGTTTTTACCTCCGTCGGCGTCCTCGTTGGCATCCTGGTCGTAGCGCTGACGGGGTTGATCGTCCTCGACTCGGTCTTGGCCGCGATCGTCGCTCTCAACATTTTGTGGTCCGGCTGGCAGCTCATTCGCGACAGCGTAGCGGGTCTGATGGACGCCGCGGTTTCGCCTGAGACCCTGGCAAGGATCGAACATGCGATCAAAGACCAATCGGACGGGGCGCTCGAAGCCCACGACCTACGCACACGTCATGCGGGTCACGTGACCTTCATCGACTTTCATCTTGTTGTGCCGGGCCAAATGTCCGTCGTCGATGCGCATGAAATCTGCGATCGGATCGAGGCGGCCTTGCGGAGCGTGGTGGAGGGTGCCTCCATAGCGATCCACGTCGAACCCGAGGTCAAAGCCAAGCCTCAGGGAGTTCCCGTTCTGTCGCTGCGCCGTTACGGTTGAGCAGATCGCCGTTGGACATTTCATCGTTAGACCGCGCCCTTGTCGGATGGCCGGACAGCTTAGATTCTCTGTCCGGCCTCACGTTGTCAGTAGTAGCCGGGATAAGACCCGCAGGCGTTCTGCCACCTCCATCCCCATGGGGTCCAAACACGGACGAGGCAGCCATCGTCATAGTAGGACGATGCACCGTAGGCTCCGATGAAGGGCAGCGCGGCGAAGGGGGCAAAGTTCACGAAGCGATTTCGGCGGAAAGAGTGCGCAAACCGAGGAGCAAACGGCCGTGCTCCCACAAAGTGTGACCTACCCTGCCCCCCCCCGAAGCGTGGGCCGCCGCCAAAGTGTTGACCCATCATCGGGTGGCCCATGCCGAACCCACCCCGGCCCATTCCCATTCCGTGGCCAACAAAGCCGCCCATATGGCCGCCGCCTCTGAATCCGCCACGCATCTGAGCTTGGGCTGAAGTCGCTGCAAGCGGCGAAGCCAGCAGACTGATTGCAGCCAGACATGCCATTAAGCGTTTCATCGTCATCTCCTGCTCACCTGCCAGAGAGTGAGGAGGCCCCCGCCCCAACGCGGACGCTAACTTTGCATCCGTCACGGACCGGCGCGGTGAAAACGTGCCATTAGGAGATGCAGTTTCCTGGCGAGGGGTGCGGCATCTTGGATTTGTCTACTGGTACGAATTGTCGAGGCCGACGGTCCCCGCATCGGGCCTGAACGCTAGTTTGGACGCACCCAGTAAGCTGCAAGGGGTTCTGTGCGGCCCAAGGCAATGTCACACAGCGCTTGAGGATCCCGTTGGCCCTCGGATGCAAGATCTTCGAGGACCGATGCGAGCTTCTTCTTGGCGACTCGTCCGGTTTCCGCGCCAGGCTCGTAGGCAAACGCCATGGCTCGCCAGGCGCGATCAAGCGCAGTTGAGACGGCTTGACGTCGGTGCAATTCCACATGT
>JAQGKN010000626.1 GCA_028290085.1 Hyphomicrobiales bacterium | reverse complement strand
TGACGTGGTGAGCAGGATCGCGGGCGAATCCGGGCCATGTTCGGCCTGTCCCAGCAAATCCGTCGCGCACATTTCCGCATCGACGCTGTCATCTGCGATGATCAATGTTTCAGTCGGTCCCGCAAACAGATCGATGCCGACGCGACCGAACAATTGCCGCTTGGCTTCCGCGACGAAGGCGTTACCGGGCCCGACCAGCATGTCGACAGGTTCGATGCTCGCGGTGCCGATCGCCATCGCGCCGACAGCCTGAATGCCGCCGAGACAATAGATGGCATCCGCGCCCGCAAGATGTTGGGCAGCAACGATGGCCGGCGCCAGCTTGCCCTGATAGGGCGGGGCGCATGTCACGACGCGCCGCACGCCCGCGACTTTGGCGGTGATGACCGACATATGCGCGGAGGCGAGCAGCGGATATTTGCCGCCGGGCACGTAGCAGCCAACGGAATCCACCGGCACGTTCTTGTGACCGAGCACGACACCGGGCATCGTCTCGACTTCCAGATCGAGGAGGCATTCGCGCTGCTTCTGCGCAAAATTGCGAACTTGTGCCTGCGCGAAGCGGATATCGTCGAGGTTGCGCTTCGAAAGCTGTGACAGGCACCTCTCGATCTCCTGTTCGCTCAGCCGGTAATCCGTGCGATCCCATTTATCGAAACGGATCGACAGGTCACGCACGGCCGCGTCGCCGCTCGCCTCGATCTCGGCGAGGATCGTCTCGACGGTTTCGCGGATCTTCGTATCGGCGGCGCGCACGCTGCCGGGATCCATGCCGCGCTTGAGAATCCGGATCATGGCAGTCCTCCGCTCTGCAAAACGCGGCTCATTTGATGGCCTGCGGATTGATCGGCGAGCCCGCTGCGCCAGGCAGATGCAGCGGCGGTGCGGTGAAGAAGAACTCGTAGACTTTGTCCGCCGCGCAATCCTCGGCAAGCTCCTTCAGATAGAAAATCTCGCCCATCGAGAGCCCCATGGCGGGGATGACGACCCAGTGCCACGGCTGGTTCGCCTCGTTGGTCTCGTTCGGGCGCACCTCGCAGCCCCAGGTATCCAGGCAAATCGCGGCAATGTCGTGCTTGCGGATCCAGTAGCAGGTCTCGAAGGCCACACCGGGCGCATCACCGCCCGCGTAGCCAGCCCAATCCTTCTTGGCGAGGCAGCGTTCCTGATGGCCCGTACGCACCAGCACGAAATCGCCTTTGCGCACGTCGACCCCTTGCGCCTTGGCGCAGGCATCGAGATCGTCGTTGGTGATTGCGTAGCCGTCGGCGAGCGAGGCCACGCCCTTGAAGCGCGCGATGTCGAGCAGCACGCCACGGCCGACCATCTTGTCGCGCACATGCTCGATGCCGAGCTTCTTGGCACCGCGCGCGTCGACGAGGCGCGCGTCGTAGCCGTTGTACATTTTGTCGCCGAGGAAGATGTGGCAGAGCGCGTCCCATTGGGTCGACGCCTGGCACGGCATATTGATCGCGTCATCCGCGTAACGCAGATACGGCGCGGGGCTGTCCTGATTGCCCGCTGCCGCATCGGTGCCCGTCGCCAGCATCGTGTGGATGGGGTTCCAGCGCCCGCCGAACAGGCCCGACTGGATCGGTTCCTTGAGCGACAGTCCGAGCGAGAACGTCTTGCCCTTGCGGATCAGCTTCCCGGCCCCGACGACATCCTCCGGCGAGATATTGTTCAGCGTGCCGATCTGGTCGTCGTCGCCCCAGCGGCCCCAGTTCGAGAGTTCCTGCGCGGCGGTCTCAATGGCCTTGCGATCGACCTTCATGGGCATGCGAGCCTCCCTGTCTCTTCTATTTATCGAATGAAAAATAGGTGATGCCAAATGTCAATCGACTAATGTCCTCCGACTTGCTCCGGGATCGCGATTGCTATAAATGATCGATTGATAATTTGTTGTCAGAGATCAACCAAGCGAGACCGACATGCCAGAAATGTCGAACCAGCTTTCCAACCAATCCGTCGCGCAGATCGATTATGGTGTCATGTTGGACCGTGCGCGGGCGCTGGTTCCCGCCTTGCAAGAGCGGGCGGCTCGGACCGAGAAGCTGCGGGGCATACCCGGTGAATCGGTGGATGCGCTGCATCGAACCGGCCTGTTCCGCGCGCTTCAACCTCGACGGGTCGGGGGCTCCGAGCTCGACTATGTCGCCCTTGTCGATATCGCGGCCATACTCGCGGAAGGGGATGCCTCTGTCGGTTGGGTCTTCGGCAATCTTGCCAGCCATCACTGGATGCTGGCCATGTTCCCCGAGCGTGCGCAGGCGACGATCTGGGACGAGGACCGGAATGCGCTGATCGCCTCCTCCTTCGTTTTTCCTGCAGGGCGCGCGACGCGCGTCGACGGCGGCTATCGCATCGGCGGGCGCTGGCCTTTTTCCTCGGGTGTCGGTCCCTCCACATGGAACATTCTGGGCGGCATCGTCACCAGCGACGATGCGGCGGCAGGCGCGGAATATCGCATCTTCCTCGTCAACCACACTGATTACACGATCCTCGACACATGGGATGTCGCGGGCCTGGGCGGAACCGGCTCGAACGACATCGAGTGCAAGGATCTCTTCGTGCCGGACCATATGACGCTGGCGGTATCTGAGATCGCGGGTGGGCCCACGCCCGGAAGCGACGCGAGTCCGGGGGCGCTTTACGAACTGCCCGTTTTCGCGCTCTTCCCCTTCGTCCTCTCAGGTGCGGCGCTCGGCAACGCTCAGGGGTGTCTCGAGGCGTTCGTCGAAGGCGCACGTGTGCGTGCGTCGCGCTACAATCTCGCGAAGCTTGCCGACTTTCAGGCCATCCAGATCAAGATCGCGTCCGCGTCGGCGAAAATCGACGCGGCACGGAAAATCATGCGCTCCGCCTGCATCGACGCTATGGCGCAGGCGCGCGAGGGGCGCATTCCAGATCTTGCGGAAAAGACGCGCTACCGGCGCGATGGGGCCTTTTCCGTCGGGCTGTGCACGGAAGCTGTGTCCACCTTGTTCTCGGCCAGCGGAGCGGGCGGCCTTTACATGAGTTCGCCCATGCAACGGCAGTTCCGCGACGCCCATGCGATCAGCGCGCATATTGCCTTCAATTTCGATGCGGCCGGTTCCAACTTCGGCCGCGTCGCGCTCGGCCTCGCCTCCGAAAATCCAACTCTCTGAGGGGGCGAAGTCATGTCGATACAACATCAGCCGTCCCTCGTGGGTGAGGAACACCACATCGACGCGCGCGATTTTCGGGCTGCGCTAGGCTGCTTCGGGACCGGCGTCACCGTGATTACAGCCGTCACCCCAGACGGACGGCGGGCAGGGCTCACGGCCAATTCCTTCGCCTCGGTGTCGCTCAATCCGCCGCTGGTTCTCTGGAGCCTTGTCGTGCATTCGCCCAGCATGGCGATCTTTCAGGAAGCCTCGCATTTCGCGATCAACGTTCTGGGTTCGCATCAGGCGGCTTTGGCGCTTCAGTTCGCGCGTCATTCTGAGGACAAGTTCGCCGGGGTCGACTGGACGCCCGGGCTGGGCGGCGCACCTGTGCTTGCCGATACGGTAGCTCAGTTCCAGTGTCGCACGGCGGACCGCTATTACGGCGGCGACCATGTAATTTTTCTAGGCGCGGTCGAATCATACGCCTATGACCAGCGGGAGCCCCTCATGTGCAGCCGCGGAACATTCGGGACATTCGCGAACACGCCTTGAGGGCAGATCTCGAGGAGACGATCTTGGCCAGACGCGTAGCCGAAAAAAAAGCCGGCAAGGCCGCACCCGGCGCCAATACGCAGATCCAGACCGAAGTGCCGCGCAAGAAGCGACTGTCGCCGCATGAGCGCCGTGCCGAATTCATCCGCAAGGCCGCGAGCTTTTTCGCCGAGGAAGGTTTTGGCGGCGGCACCCGCGACCTCGCGCGCAAACTCGGCGTGACTCAGCCGCTTCTCTACAGGTACTTTCCGAGCAAGGAAGATCTCATCAAGGAGGTCTACCGCTCGATCTATCTCGACCGCTGGCGGCCTGAATGGGACGAGATGTTGCAGGACAGATCGCTGCCGATCCGGGTGCGGCTGCAGAATTTCTACGAATCCTACACGGACACTATCTTCGCCCGCGAGTGGCTGCGCATCTACCTCTTCGCCGGCCTGAAGGGCATCGAAATCAATCGTCTCTACGTGGGCTTCGTGGAAGATCGCATCCTGTCGCGCATCATCGCCGAATACCGCCACGAAGCGGGCCTGCCAGCGCAGAGCGAGCCCGCGCAAGCGGATCTCGAGCTCGCCTGGGTGCTGCACGGCGGCATTTTCTATTACGGGGTGCGCAAGGTGATCTTCGATGCCCCCGTCATGGAGCAAAAGTCGCGCTTCATCGCCAACGCGCTGGACGTGTTTCTCGAAGGCATCTCGCGTGTCTTCGCAACCGGCGTGAAGACACGAAGCACTTCAGCGCGCCGCACGACGGGCGTTTGAACGAAGCGGCAACGCGGCCCCGCTTGTCCCATTGGGAGAAGCTGTCGGCGGAGCCGGCT
>JAQGKN010000614.1 GCA_028290085.1 Hyphomicrobiales bacterium | reverse complement strand
GCCGTCATCGACCGAACCGCATGTGATGAAGCGCAGGAGGCCGGGCGCAAACGCCACCTCCGCCTGCACGTCGGACAGGTGCTCTGCGCGAGCCTCGATGAGAGCCGACATCAGAAATACCCTTCCTGCTTTTTCTGCTCCATCGACGCACCGCCATCGTGATCAATCATCCGGCCCTGACGCTCGGACGAGCGGGAACCGCGCATCTCTGCGATGATCTCAGGCAAGGTGGCGGCCTCGCTTTCGACGGCGGCCGTCAACGGATAGCAGCCCAGAGTGCGGAAACGCACCGTGCGCATTTCCAATTTCTCGCCGGGGCGCAGCTCCATGCGGTCGTCGTCGCGCATGATGAGCGTGCTGTCACGCTCCACCACCGGACGCGGCTTGGCGAAATAGAGCGGAACGACGGGGATTTTCTCGAGCGCGACATAGTCCCACACATCCGCTTCCGTCCAGTTGGACAGCGGGAAGACGCGGAAACTCTCACCAGCCCGCTTGTACGTATTATAAAGAGACCAGGGCTCCGGCCGCTGTGTCTTCGGATCCCAGCCATGCGCCGCCGTGCGCAGCGAGAAAATGCGCTCCTTCGCGCGCGACTTTTCTTCGTCACGCCGCGCACCGCCAAAGGCCGCGTCGAAGCCGTATTTGTCGAGTGCCTGCTTCAACCCTTGCGTCTTCATGACGTCGGTGTGCAGACGCGAGCCCGAGCGGAAGGGATCGATGCCCGCGCGCACGCCCTCTTCATTGATATGGACGAGGAGATCGAGCCCGAGTTCGCGCACACGCTCGTCGCGGAAGGCGATCATCTCGCGAAACTTCCATGTCGTGTCGACATGCAAGAGCGGGAACGGCAGCTTGCCCGGCGCGAAGGCCTTCAGCGCCAGATGCAGCATGACCGCTGAATCCTTGCCGATCGAATAGAGCATCACCGGACGCTCGCAGGTGGCGGCCACCTCGCGCAGGATGTAGATCGATTCCGCTTCGAGCTTCTGCAAATGCGTGAGCTGGATCATGCCGAAACTCCCGCGCTGCGCACGAGGCGACCGTCGGCGGCGACATGCAGCCCGCATTCCTTCTGTGCCTGATCTTCCCACCACCAGCGCCCCGCCCGCTCGGGCTCGCCCGGTGCAATCGCGCGCGTGCATGGCGCGCAGCCGATGGAAAGGTAGGATTTGGCATGCAGAGGATTGATGGGCACGTCGTTTGCCAGCGCGAAATCCAGAATGCGGTCACGCGTCCAGTCGTAGAGCGGATTGACCTTCACCAGTCCCCGCTCGGCGTCGTAGCTGGCGAAGCCGAGCCCCGTGCGCTCAGGCGACTGGTCGGCGCGCAAGCCCGTAACCCAGCCGCTCGCACCCTCGAGCGCGCGGCCAAGCGGCACCACCTTGCGCACATGGCAGCAAGCCTTGCGGGCTTCCAGCGAGTTGTAAAAACCGTCGATGCCCTGATCTCGCACCAGCGCTTCAACCTCGGGACGCTCAGGGTAAAATCCCGCGATGCGGCGCCCATAACGGGCCTCGGTCTGCGCCCAGAGGGCATAGGTCTCGGGAAACAGCCGCCCGGTGTCGAGCGTCACCACCTCGATATCCAGCCCCGCGCCGGCCACCAGATGCGTGAGAACCTGATCTTCGAGGCCGAAGCTCGTGGTGAGGACCACGCGCCCCGCAAGGGCCTCACGGAGCGCCGCGAGGCGGCTGGGCGGCTCGAGCTGAGCAAGATGCGCATCGAGCGCGCTGGCGGCGGTCTGTAGGCTGGCTGTCATTTGGGGATCCGTTGATGATCGAACCCCTAGTTTAGACGGCCAGCGCCGCCGGAACAATTCACAGTCTGGCGTTGGTTTTTCTATATTTCACACCGAAAAAAGAATAATTACCCCTTCCAGCCTCAAAGCGGCTTTGCGTCCGGCTCCGTCTTTTCAAGCGTCTCACTGACTGCTTCAAGCGACGCGCCCTGGCTGATGCGACGGCCAATGTCACGCAGACGCGTCAGTTGCTGCACGATGGTGGGAATGTGGTCGAGCCCCTCCATGAGACGCCAGACATAGACAAGGATGGCGAAAATATCGCCGGTCTCGGTTGCAGGCAGCAGCGTGGCACGCAGGAGGATGGCGACGAACACGAGGATCGACAGCACCTCGATGATCGTCCAGTTCAGCGCCGCAGCATCCGACAGTTTGACACGCCAGCTTCGCACCAGTGCGAAATGTTCGCGGATCTCTGGTGGATCCACGCGCTCGATGAAGCCGACCTCTTGTTCGAGCTGGTTGTTCAGCTCGTGGTTCAGACGCGAGGTCACGCGGATGTAGATGCGATTGACGAAGAAAACCGGCACGAAGAGCAATGCCGCAAGGCCGCCTATGATGAGATCATACCAAAGCAGGATCACCGCCGAACCGATGATTGCGATCAGCGCCGTGATGACGACGGGAACATCGATCTCGAAGAAGGATACGAACTCGCGCGACATGGCGGAGCGCGCAGCGACACTCGTCGCCTCCACGCCTGCGCGGCGCTGCCGAAGGATCGTGTCCTCGACGATGCGATTATACACCTGGGTATAGAGCCGCGTGTCGTACATCTGGCGGAAGCAGCCCATCGCCGCGCGCATCGACCAGGCGAGGACGATGGGTATTGCCTGATGGTAATCGTGCTCGATCAATCCATCGATCGCGAGGCCGGTCGCCCAAGGATACGAGAGCTCGAGCAAGTCTTCTGCGAATGTCAGCGCATAGGTCAGCGCAATGCGTCCACGAAAGGGCAGCACCGCTGACAGCGCGGTCAAGCCGCGCGCCTTGGTCTTGATCTTCTTCTTGCTTGGCATATCGGTCGATCTCGAAGCTTGTGTTCTCGGGCGGCTACCTTCATGAGGGACCCTCACGACGAAGGCGATCATGCGCGGACTTGCTCCAACTCGCCAGACCCCGACACATTTATCGCCTGCGTATCGCCGCATTCAGGGCTCAAATGTGGCCCCGGTGAAAGCAATCCCAAGGGAATACCCCTTGAGCACTCGACTTGGGACATACGCGGCCGGACCACTGAGCAGGGGAAATTGCCATGATGACAACGAGCTCTTGCACCAATTCGCGTCGCAAAGCCAATCGCGCGAGTGTCTTTGCGTCCGTTGTGC
>JAQGKN010000598.1 GCA_028290085.1 Hyphomicrobiales bacterium | reverse complement strand
TCGACGGGGGCGAATGATCACATCCATCCTCGCACTCGCTGACCAATTCGTGCGTCTCGAGCGCGAGGACGGGCTGCCGCGCATCGTCGTACGTGAAATCGCCAGCGGCGACGAGCATCACATTGCCTTCGAAGAAGAGGCCTATTCGCTCGGGCTCGAGCGCATGCTGGAATTCGAGACGCATCTGCTGCGGTTCTCGTATTCGTCCATGACCACGCCGCGCGAGATCACCGATTACGACATGCTCGCGCGAACCCGCGTGTTGCGCAAGCGGCAGGAAATTCCGTCGGGCCATGACCCGAAGGCCTATGTCACGCGACGCGTCTATGCGCTCGCCACCGACGGTGAACGGGTTCCGGTCTCTCTCCTCTACGCACGCGACACGCCGCTCGATGGGTCGTCACCCCTGCTGTTGCAGGGCTATGGCGCCTATGGGCACGCAAGCCCAGCATCCTTCAGCGCCAATCGCTTCTCGCTGGTCGATCGCGGGTTCGTCTATGCCATCGCGCATATCCGGGGCGGCACCGACAAGGGCTGGCACTGGTATGAGGACGGCAAGCTCGATCACAAGACAAACACGTTCACCGATTTCATCGCCGTCGCCCGCCATCTTGCTGCGGAGAATGTGACCCGCGAAGGACGCATCGTCGCGCTAGGTGGCAGCGCGGGCGGCATGCTGATGGGTGCCATCGCCAACATGGCGCCCGACCTTTTCGCGGGTATCATCGCAGACGTGCCGTTCGTCGATGTGCTCAACACGATGCTCGACGCGGAATTGCCGCTGACGCCGCCCGAATGGCTCGAATGGGGCAATCCCATCACTGACCGCGCGGCCTTCGACAATATCCTGAGTTATTCGCCCTACGACAATGTGCGGGCTCAGCACTATCCTGCGATCCTGGCACAGGCGGGCCTCACCGATCCGCGCGTCACCTATTGGGAACCTGCGAAATGGGTGGCGCGCCTGCGCGAGCGCATGACGGGCGGCGGGCCAATCCTGCTGCGCACCAACATGGATGCGGGCCACGGTGGGGCTGCCGGGCGGTTCGACCGGCTCAAGGAGATTGCGCTCGAATATGCTTTTGCCATCGATTGCGTTCAGGGCGAGAGAGGGATGTGACATGCTATTGACCTGCGATGCCGCACAGCTCCTCGTGGTTGATATTCAGGAGAAGCTCCTGCCTGCCATGCATCGGGGCGAACATGCCGCCGCGCAGGCGGGCATTCTGATTCGCGCAGCGCGCCAGCTCGGCGTGCCCATCACGATCTCCGAACAATATCCCCGAGGCTTGGGCCCCACGGTCTCTGCATTGCTCGAGGCTGCGGCCGGCGAAGCCTGCATCCTGCCCAAGACGCATTTCTCCTGTCACCGCGCACCCGGCATCGCGCAGCGTTTGGGCGAACTCGCGTCAAAGGGGCGTCGACAGGTCGTGCTGTGTGGAATTGAGGCGCATATCTGCGTCACCCAAACGGCGCTCGATCTTCATGCGGCGGGCTATGGTGTCGCAGTGGTGACCGACGCCATCGACTCTCGCGAACCCTCTTCGAAGGCAGTTGCCATCACGCGCCTCGTTCAGGCCGGGATTGTACCGGTGACGGCCGAGATGGTTCTCTTCGAGTGGCTGGGCGAAGCGGGAACAGCCGATTTCAAGGCGCTGCTCCCGCTCATCAAATAGGTTTCAAGCGCCCCGTTCGATGAATCTTTTCAATTCGGCGAGCGAATCGAAGCGGAAGTTTCCCGCGTCGGTTTCCGCGTCGATCGAGCCGTCCGAATACATGACATAGGCCCCGCCCTGCGTCCGGTGCCGACCAATGATGGTCACTTCCGGTTCCGATCCTGCTGGTAGCGCCGCCACCGGCGCTTCGGGAGACGGCTGCACTATCGGCGTGCGCTGTTCAGCCTTTGCGGCGAAGTGGGAGACGCTCTTGGGAACGAAGGCCGGCGGCACAGGGTCTTCATCGATGCCCGACAGCGCGCGTTCCAGCCAGTCGCCTTCGGGCACTGCCGAGGGCCGCTCTGGTGTGATCGCAGTTTTGTGGATTTCTTCCTGCTGGAGCACTGCGGGTTCGGGATGAACGTCGTCGTCTTGCGTGCGCGCCGGCTCGTGACTGTGCTCTTCCACCTGGTCGTCTACGTGATTGCCTTCGTGCTGCACGTGTGCGTCCTGCGCATCTTCGTGCTGCGGGTGTCCTTCCCGCGTGGGCTCGTCGTGGAGCTCTTCCTGATCGGGATGCTCTTCCGGCGGCTCGGGTAGATCGTATTCGGCAGATTGCGCTTCGAGCTCGGCCACCATTGCCTCCAGCTCTTCGATGCTCCGCGTGTCGGCTTCGACGCGCGCGACTTCATGGTGAGCATCCGGCTGAAACGCGTTCAGCGCCGGTTGCGCCTCACGATAAGTCGGCACAGGCGGTTTCTGTGCGCGCTTCCAGGGCAACGTGAAAAGTGAAGGCTTCGGCTGCGACTCGGAGACGTCGGCCTCAGGTGGCGGCGGAAGGCGCTGGGGCTCCAGCTCCGCGGCTGGACTATGCATGAGTATGGAATTCTCGACAGCAGCCTCGGCGACGGCACCCATGGGCATGTGATCGGCTTCGGGCGCCTCGGATGGCCCCGCGCGTTCTGGTTCGGTGCCGGTGTCCTGATGTAGCGTTCCGCGTAGCGCCACGGGGGACGGTCGTCCGACGTCGCCCGGCATCTCGACGCGCGGGCGGGAAAATTTGAATTTGAAGTCCGGCGGGAGCTTGGAGCGCGCGGGCATCTCGCGCTTTTCGGTCTCTGCTTTTCCGCGCTCCGTTTCGCGGTCGGCGATATGCAGGTCCTGCATCTGGCGAAGGCGGTCGGCGGAGGAAGACGTTACATCCGCACGCTCGGCGGGCCGCGGCAGGGTGATGGGTTTCACCGCGAAGGGGGCCGTCGGTTCTTCTTGACGTATAGGAAGAGACTCGACCGCAACCTCGCGGGGCGGCGGCGGAACGAAATCGTCTTCGCCAGCGTCAGCGGGCTCTGCTCGTCGCTGAAGTATCGGCGGCATTGGGCGCATCGGGCGCGGCACATCGGGAACAGCGACGGCCTCCTCATCATACGAGACCTGCGCCTCCGGAGTTTTCCGCATCGTCACATGAGGCGTGCCGTCCAGTCGGCTCGCGATTGCCTCGAGCTGAGCAAGAATGGCGGCCAAGGCCAGGATGAGCAGGCCCGATGAAAGCGCAATCGTGCCGGAGATCACGCCAGTCCAGCC
>JAQGKN010000539.1 GCA_028290085.1 Hyphomicrobiales bacterium | reverse complement strand
CGGCGCTGCGCGCGGCCCAGATCATCGTCTCATGGGCGTTGGTGAAGCGGCGGCCGCGAAAATTCGGCATCGGATTGGACTTGCGCCAGACAATGTCGTTGAGGATCCAGAAGCCGAGGTCCTGCAGGATCGTGCCGACGCGGAAAATGTTGTGATAGGAGCCGATGACGAAAATCGTCGCGTCGGGCTTCATCACGCGCTGCACGGCCGTTAGCCACTCGCGGGTGAATCTGTCATATTCCGCGAAGCTCGCAAACTTGTCCCAATCGTCATCGACCGCATCGACGACGCTCTGGTCGGGGCGCGACAAGGTGTTTTCGAGCTGCAGATTATAAGGCGGGTCAGCGAAGATCAGGTCGATCGACTCCGCCGGAAGGCGGTCGATGGCCTCGACGCAATCGCCGAGAAGGATCTGGTCGAGAGGCAGGCGACCCGGCACGGCCAAGGGCCGTGCCGCCGAAACCCCAGTACGCGAGACCTGGATCTGGGGCTTCGAGCGGGTCACCCCGGCACGTGCGATACTCATGAACTTCTACCGGGTTACGCAGGACACGAGTGGAATATGCGTTCGCCCGGTAAAGACGAAGTTTATCGTGGTGAACAGAAAGTGTCCCTGTTTCGAACGGAATAGTTAATTTTAATACATTGAATAATAAGGGGAATCTGCCCACTGCCACATGCGTACTTAAAATGGGGTTACCGTGCGCAAATCTTCATCGACGGCCGTTTTCGGCCGCATCGGCGAGAAAGTGAAGCGGTGGAAAGGGCTTGGCCCATGCAACGCGATCGCGCCCAAATGTCCTTTGGTCGCGTATCCGGCGTGCTGGCCGAAACCGTAGACAGGAAAGCTGTCGCCAAGCCTGCGCATCAGGCGGTCACGGGTGACCTTCGCAATAATTGAGGCCGCCGAAATAGAAATGCAGGTTGCGTCACCTTTGATGATCGCCTCGCCACCGCAGCAGAGTCCCGGTGGCAGATCTGACCCATCGACGAGCGCGTGCACGGGGCGAAGTGACAGCCCGGCCACAGCCCTGCACATCGCCGACAGTGTCGCCTGACGGATGTTGATGCGATCAATCTCGCGCGCCGAACCCAGGGCGACACTTATGCAAAGCGCCTTCTCAAGAATGATCTCGTAGAGGCGCTCGCGCTCGGCGGCATCCAGCGCCTTGGAATCGTCTAGTCCGCGCGGCAGGTTTGCCGGATCGAGGATGACGGCGGCGACCGCGACAGGCCCAGCCAATGGCCCGCGTCCCGCTTCGTCGATTCCTGCGACGGGCCAGCGCCCTTCCTTGAAGTAGCGGCGCTCGATCCTGAAATGCGGCTTTGTCATATATGGCGTCCCAGCATGGCGTGGTTTTGCCCGTATAGACATGCCCTGTCAAAAGGCCACCGAGTGCCGGACTCGGTCGCATAACGGCTGAGATTGTGCTTCATTGGTGTTACATCTGTAGCGACCCGCGTTCGAGCGGAACAAAAATGGGAGACAGGCCGGATGACGGCGATCGAAACGACTGGCACTTCCTTTGAAGCTGAATCTGCTCCGGCCGGCACGCCTGCCGAGGGTGAGCGTAACGCAGTGTTTTCAAGTCTGGTGACGGCCGACACGGACGTCGTTGGACTTGTTGCCTATGCGATTTACAAACAGAACAAGCATGACTGGCTCGTCGCTTTCCGCCGCCAGCGCGGACGTGAGCCCGATGAGAACGACCATGCGGCTTATATCGTGGGTGAGGGCACGGGCCGCCGCCTCGCCACCTATCGCCACCTTGCTGAAGCAACCATCGAGGGGCGCGGACCCGAGGTCACCTTCAGCCGCGGATCTGAAATGCCGCGCCGTCCCATGCGCCCCAGCAATATTGTTCGTCCGGGCCTCTCGCCAATCGCCTGGGCTGGGCTTGGTTTGGTCGCGCTTGTCCTGATCGTGCTCGCTGCCCGTTTCGGCGTACCGGGCATCACCCCGCACCCGTAAGCTTCAGGGCGCGAGGCTGACAGATCCGTCAGGAGCCGGGGGCCGCCTGGGGTCGAATACGACAGTCCAGACATGGCCGTCGGGATCGGCGAATGAACCCTCGATATGACCCCCACGCTGGGGACCAAGCGGGCGGAGCAGGGCTCCTCCCGCAAGTCCAGCCTGCTTGAGCGCACCTGTGGCAGCCTGTACCCCGCCGTAATTCTGGCCGAGGACGACGAGCCCTGTGTCGCGGATGCCTGGAAGTCCCGTGCTCCGCGCGAGAACGTCGCTCGGCCGCAACTCCAGCACAAGATTGTTGAGGCGGAAAAAAGAGGCTGCCGTGCTGCTGTCCTGCCGCGACGCTCGCCATCCCAGGCTCTCGTAGAAGATCGTCGCGCGCTCGACGTTCCTGACGCCCAATGTGACCACCGAAATCCCCGGAAATACGCGCATGGAAATCCCTCTCACTCGCAAAAAGAACAAACGATAAAAACAATCAGAAGAGCGACAATTGCTCCCCGGAGCGCTTGGGCCGCGTGAACAGATCGACGCGCAATTTCCGTCGCTCTTTGTTGAGGCCGAGCTTGTCGCAGGCGATCTCGAAACGACGCCCAGTCATCCAGGCGTATGGACCTGTGCCGGTCATGCGCTTGCCCCAGGCTGAATCGTAAGCCTTGCCTTCGCGCATCGAGCGCACGAGCGAGAGCACGTGGCGGTATTTGTCGGGAAAATGCGCCAGCAGCCATTCGCTGAAGAGATCTTCCACTTCGAGCGGCAGCCGCAGCATCACATAGCCCGCCTCCCGCGCGCCCATGGCATGAGCCCGGTTTAGAATGGTCTCTATCTCGGCATCGGTCACCGCCGGAATGATCGGCGCGACCAAGACCGATGTCGGGATGCCCGCCTCTGACAAGAGGCGGATAGCCTCCAGCCTTTTATCCGGCGAGGCGGCGCGGGGCTCCATTGTGCGCGCGAGCTTTCGGTCGAGTGTGGTGATCGACAGCGCCACTTTAGCCAGGCCCTTCGCGGCCATGGGGGCGAGCAGGTCGATGTCGCGCGTGACCAGCGCGGATTTAGTGACAATCCCGACCGGATGATCGAAGCGGGCCAACACTTCGAGCACGGAGCGCATGATGCGATGGTGCTTTTCGATAGGCTGGTAGGGGTCTGTATTGGTGCCGATGGCGATGGTCTTCGGCTGATAGTTGGGCGCCGACAATTCGCGTTCGAGCAATTCAGCCGCGCCATCCTTCACGAACAGCCGCGTTTCGAAGTCGAGCCCAGGAGACAGGCCCATGTAGGCGTGCGTCGGCCGTGCGAAACAATAGACGCAGCCATGCTCGCAGCCGCGATAGGGATTGATCGAGCGGTCGAAGGAAATGTCCGGCGACTCATTGCGCGTGATGATGGTTTTTGGCCGTTCATGTGTGATTTCCGTCTTGAACGCCGGCAGTTCGCCGAGCGCGCCCCAGCCGTCGTCCACCTCCTCGCGCCGCTCGGTTTCGAACCGGCCCGATGGATTGCTGAGCACGCCGCGTCCCCGCCGCCGGTCTTCCAGCACAGCTTCAACCGGCAGAGCTTTGGGCGTGATTTTCCGGGACGGCCCCTTGAGGGCGGCGCCGGGCAGTGCGTCGGTCGTCCGTTCAGCGATCCGCACCATTTCAACCCTCTTGTGCCGGAAATCATTCGGTACAAAGCAAGAACATGAGAACGTATACGGAACACAAAACAGAGCGTCAAGCTGGGCTGTGGACAAGTGACTCGTCTCAAAAGCTTGGCATGCTGCGCTGCGTGCTGTAGGAGCGCGCATGCTTTCCGCCATCGTGCTCGCCACTGACGCCCTTACGCCCCTGACCGCTGCCGACGCGGTGGTGCGCACGCTATCGTCGCTTGTCCCCGCCGCCATCGAGGGGCTGGTTCGCGATGTCACTCTGGCGGGTCTGATGGGCGGGGAACTGCCCCATATCTCCGATCACGCGGGATGCACGCTGGTCGAGAGTGAGGATGCCCGCTCCGTTCTGCGCGAGGCGATCGCTGCCGCGCGCGGTCCCAACATCTTCATTATCCGCGCGGGCCGAGCGCCCGAAGCGGGGTTCATCGAAGAAATTGCTGATCTTCTGGCAGCGCGCAGTGCCGCCGAGCGCGGCGCTTTACTGCGCGAGCGGCCCGAGACCCTACGCGCACGCCTCTTTCCGGGCCTGGCTCCTTCTGCCGGGCTGGTGTCGACGCGTGACGTGCTGATGCAGCTCGGCGCGACCAGCTTTGCCTCGCTTGCGCGGCGGGCCAAACCCGCCGTTACCCTGCGGGCGCGCGCCAGACGCGTGGACTGACGCTTAGGTCTTTCCCGCCCCGCGACGCAGATGTTCGTCGAGGCGAGGCATGATTTCCACGAAATTGCAGGGCCGGTGCCGATAATCGAGCTGGGCCGCGAGAATGCCGTCCCAGGCATCCTTGCAGGCGCCCGGCGATCCCGGCAGTACAAAGATATAAGTGGCGCCAGCGACGCCTGCCGTCGCGCGCGATTGGATCGTCGATGTGCCGATCTTGTCATAGGAAATGCGGTGGAAGACGGCTGAGAAGCCCTCCATCCGCTTTTCGAACATGGGCTCGATGGCTTCGGGCGTCACATCGCGGCCGGTGAAGCCGGTGCCGCCCGTGGTAATGATCGCATCCACGGTGGGATCGTCGATCCAGCTCTGCACGACCTTGCGGATCTCGGCGATCTCGTCGTGCACGACCGCGCGGGCGGCGAGCCTGTGGCCAGCCCCCGTTAGTCGCGCAACTAGCGTGTCGCCTGAGCGATCCTCGGCAAGCGAGCGCGTGTCCGACACCGTGAGAACGGCAATTCCCAGCGGCACGAACGTCTTTGTTTCGTCGATGCCCGCCATGACTTACCGCGCGAACGTGTTGCAGGAATCGATCTGGCCCGTTTGAAGGCCGCGCTTCAGCCATTGCACGCGGTCTGCCGCCGAACCATGGGTGAAGCTGTCGGGCACGACACCGCCGCGCGAGGCCTGCTGGAGCCGGTCGTCGCCGATGGCCTGCGCGGTCGCGACGGCCTTCTCGATGTCGCCTTGCTCCAGAATCTTCCACTTGCGGTCGGCATTGGCGGCCCAGACACCCGCGAGGCAATCGGCCATCAGCT
>JAQGKN010000381.1 GCA_028290085.1 Hyphomicrobiales bacterium | reverse complement strand
AATTAGCGAGATAGGTCGCGAACCAGCAGATCCACAGCACGATGGTGCGTTTCGCGTAAATTCCTTGAAACAGGTCGCTCCAGCTGGCGCGTTTGGACGACAGGTTGATGTTCATGTCGACGACAGGCGGCAGCGGCTGGCAGGTCGCGCGCTGCACTCGGGCTTCGATGTCGATGAGGGTCGCCTTTGCTGCGTCCATGCGGCCACGGCTGGCGAGCCAGCGTGGGCTTTCGGGCATCAGGCGCATCATGAACAGAGCCAAAAGCGCCGGCAATCCACCGATGTAGAACATGTATTGCCAGCCAAGATGAAGCGGCCATGAGAATGCCGACAGGAAAAACGAGCTCGAACATTAGCACGAAGCGACCGCGGCCGCGCGCCTTGGCGAGCTCGCTAATATAGGTGGCCGCAACCGGTACTTCAGCGCCGAGGCCCAGTCCCTGCAGCGTGCGCATGATGAGGAGCGAGTCGTAATCCCAAGCAAAGGCGCAGGCGATGCTGAGCAGGCCGAACCACAAAATAGACGCGACAATCACGGGCCGCCGCCCGAAACGTTCCGCGAGCCAACCGCCGGCGAGCGCGCCGACCAGCTGGCCGACATAGCCCATCGAGATCAGCCAGCCGATATCGGCGGGCTTCATCTGCCAGAGTGGAATGATAGCGGGGAGGATGAAGGCGATGGCGAGCGCGTCAAAAGCATCGAAGAACGTCGCCGTGCCCACGATGACGCGCGTCTTGATTTGCCATGCAGAGAGCGGCAGCCGCTCCAGCCGCGAAACGATCTCCCGTTGCGTGATCGCGGCTTCGTTTGCCTGTAGCGTCATAGGCGCGCTCCGTCAGAGTTCTGGTATGAGCTAGCAATCAGCGCCGCCGCATTATCATGCGTAACCGCGGAAATCGTCGTTGCGTCGAAGCCGCAGCTCGCGATGAGGGAGAGCGGGTCGGCGTCGCCGAATGGATAATCGCTGCCAAACAAAATGCGGTCAGCGCCGATGCGCTGGCGAAGAATGTCGATGACGAGGGGGTCGTACGTGACCGTGTCGTAATGGAACCGGCGCAGATATTCGCTCGGCTTGCGGCTGATGTTTTTCATGCTGGCGGGATGCGCCGTCGCATTTCGGTCGAGCCGTGCAATGTAGGTTGGCAGATAGCCGCCCGCATGGGCGATCACGATCTTCAGGTCAGGATGTCGCTCCAGCACGCCCTCGTAGATGAGCGACGCCATCACGCGCGTTTCCTCGATTCCCTGGCCAATGGCGTTCCAGAGCGAGTAGTCCTGAAAAGCTGGATCCTTGATGCCGTCCGGATGTATGATGGAGGCCAATCCACGCCGCTCGATCTCTTCCCAGAGCCGCGCGAAGAAGGCGTCGCCAAGGTATTTTCCCGCGACACTTGCTGGCAGGTTTACGATGCGCATGCCCAGATGCGTCACCGCATAGTCGAGTTCGGCGAGTGCCCGACCCATGTCCCGCAGCGGCAGGGTGAAGGTGCCTGTGAAACGGTCGGGATGCGCCCGAACCCAATCGGCGATGCCTTCATTTGCTTGCCTGTCGAGTTCGGCGGCCAGCCCTGGGTCGGCGAAAAACGTGCTCTGCGACACGGTGCTCGTCGCGATCACCGAATGCGAGACGCCGCGCGCGTCCATGTCGGCGATCTGGACTTCGGGGATCACCATTTTCGAGAACAAAGGCCAACGCGGGGATTTTGGCGTGGGCCGTTCTTCCATCAAACGGGCGCCAAAGCCGCTGACGACATTCTTGTTGATCGTGTGCGCGTAGACCGCCGGGTGCAGCACATGCGCGTGGAAGTCGATGACGGGTTTCACGGTTTCGTTCATGTGCGCAGCCGCGGGAAGAGTTGAACCGCATTATCTCGCTCAACGCGTTGAAGCGTTTGTGCATCGAAACCGATCTTCGCGAGACCGGGCAGGGTGGCCTGTATCGGCAGGAACGGGTAGTCGGTGCCGAGCAGGATTTTCTCAGCGCCGACGAGCTTCATGATCGCTCCGAGATTTTCAGGACCGGTCGAGGTCGCCGTGTCAAAATAGAGTCGCTTCAGATCGGCCGCCGGGCCGTCGGGCATACGTGCGGCGAGCGTCTTGTCGATGGTCGCGAGGCGGATGATGCGGTCAACGATGGGCGCCGTCGCGCCGCCGGCATGCGAGAAGATGAAGCTGATGTTGCGCCAGCGCGACAGCGCCCCGCTGAACAACAGGCTGGTGATCGCGCGGGTCGTGTCGAACATGTATTCGACTGCGGGCGCGGGGACATCCTTGATGAGGGCAGAACAGCAATCGGCGGATGTCGGGTGGAAATACACCGTTGCGCCGCGTCGGTTCAGTTCCTCAAACGCAGGAGTGAAGGCTTCGTCGCCTGGCCATCTGTCGCCATAGCTCGTCAGCATGGCGATGCCATCCACCTTAAGTACGTCATAGGCGTAGGCGATTTCCTTCAGGCTCCCCTCGACGTCGGGCAGGGACAGCGACGCGAGCACGCCAAAGCGGCCCGGATAATCGCGCGCCATCTGCGCAGCGTATTCGTTCGACATGCGCGCGAGGCTGCGCGCCTCCTCGGCCTTGCCGAACCATGTGCCCGGATTGGAGAGCGAGGTCATCGCGGTGCGGATGCCGAAACGATCCATTTGCTCGATGGATTGCGCGGGCGTCCAGTTCAGCACGGAGGCATAATTCGGCGCGAAGGAGAGTAGGCGATCGCGGGCCACGGCGACATATTGCGGCGGCAAGATGTGATGGTGGACGTCGACGCGATGCGGCGGCTTGGGCGTGGCGTCTTGAGCTTTCGCACCGCCGGTCGCGGTCGCGGCCGCGACCGCGATAAAGCCCCGGCGCGACGGATGGCAGGCGCAGCCCGACAGGCGGCAGATATCGCTGACAGACGCCATTGCCTTCCCCCCTTGATTTTTGTGGCCGGCGTTTTCGCCGGCCGTTCATTCTTCAGTGCGCGACGAGTCGATCATAGATCGAGCTTCGTATCCTTCTCGTCGATGAGGCTCAGATTGAGCCGCTTCAGCAATCGGTACATCGTGTCGATCTCGACCTGCATCGGCTTGGGCATCGGAGGACGCATGAACGGGCTCGGGATCAGCCCGCGTAGCCAGGTCGCAGTCTTGTAACGAATGTGCAGGCGGCCCATGTCAGCGACATATTCATGCAGGTCCGCGAGGCCGCTGTCCCAGATCTTGCATGCGCCTTCGATGTCGCGGCGATCCCATGCGTCCAGATGAGCGAGCATCGGCTCCTTGGCAAAATTCCAGAAGCCGGAGAGCGTGCCGTCGAACATATTGGTCAGACGGTATTCGTGGAAGCGAGAAGCCAGCGCTCCCATGACCGCCACGTCGCGGTCCAGCCCGCGCAGGCCTTTGGCGATCAGCCGGAAACCCTCGTAGGTGTAGGTCATCTTCCAGCCGACGATATTCGGAATTTCCTTGCAGATCCGCAACGTCGCGTTGAGCGGCAGGCCCGGATAGAATGGCGGCTTGGCGCCGCCGACCGGGTGGGTGACGATCGGCAGGTCGACCGCACGATCCTGCGCCTTGATCTGGTCCATCCAGATTTCTGGATAGGTGTCGGCATCCCATCATGAGGTGACGTCCTGCGCACCGCCGGGCGGCGTCACGAAGATTCCATCGACGCCGAGCGCCTTGCAGTCCTTCGCAGTCTCGACGGTTTCCGTCGTCGTGATCGCCCAGGTTCCGGCGATGATCGGCAGCTTGCCGTAAGCTTCTTCCATGGAGATTTCGAGCACGCGGCGCTTTTCCGCACGCGTCAGGTAAAAAATCTCGGCCGCTTCCGGATTGACGCAAAGCCCGCCCTCTTTGACGAAGTCCTTGTCGTCGACGAAGTGACGGATGAAGCGGCGATAGCCCTGCTCATCGATGGTCATGTCGCGATTCATGGGATGTAGCGCCGCGACATAGCGGCGGTGTCCGACGGTCTTCATGCGTTTGCTCCCTGATCTGTTGAGGGCAGTATCGGGGCTGCTACACTATGATTGCAAGGCCATGATTTGTCATATAGTCATGAATGATATTCATGGAGTAGCCTGTGAACCTCGCCACCCTGGATCTCAACCTGCTCAAGGCGCTCGACGCGCTGCTGCGGAC
>JAQGKN010000355.1 GCA_028290085.1 Hyphomicrobiales bacterium | reverse complement strand
ATCGCAGCGAGAGTAACTGCTTCACGATCCTATCTTCCAGCGAATGGAAACTGACGACGGCCAGTCGTCCGCCCGGCGCCAGCATTTCCTCGGCGCCCGACAGCGCCTTCACCAATTCGCCGAGCTCGTCGTTCACAGCGATGCGCAAAGCCTGGAAGGTGCGCGTCGCCGGATTGATGTCAATGGGGCGCGAAGGCAGCAGGCGGCCCAGCAGGTCTGCGAGTTCTTTCGTCGTCGTGTAGGGCGTGGTCTCGCGGTCATGCACGATGGCGCGCGCGATGCGGCGCGACGCGCGCTCCTCGCCATAATAATACAGGATATCGGCGATCTCTTCTTCGCTCGCGGTATTGACGATGTCCGCAGCGCTGCGGCCTGTCTGCTCCATGCGCATGTCGAGCGGGCCTTCAAAGCGGAACGAAAAACCGCGCGCCGCCTGATCGAGCTGCATCGAGGAGACGCCGATATCGAAGGTCGCGCCGTCGAACGGGCCGAGCCCGAGACGCTCGGCGACTTCGGCGCATGTGCTGAAGCGCGCATGCTCCAGCATCAGCCGTCCCTCATATTGCGCGACAAGGGCCTGCCCTGCTGAAATGGCGTCGGGATCGCGATCGAGCGCAAGCACGCGCGTGCCCGGGCATGCGAGAATGGCCTGCGTATAACCGCCGGCGCCGAATGTTCCGTCGAGATAAAGACCGCCCTCATGGACGTCGAGTGCGTCGAGGACCTCATCGAGGAGCACGGGAACGTGCCGGGCCGGTCCGCCTGCGGCGAGAGTATCTTGCTCGCCGCGGCCCCGCTTCATTCCCGTGCTCCTTGAGATCGCGGCTGATCCGCTGCCGCGTGTCTGGCGCTGAGCTGTTTCCGCAGGTCGCGCACCCGGTCTCTGGCCTCGTCCAGATGCGCACGGAAGCGGCTCGGCTCCCAGATTTGAAACTTGTGCCCTTGGCCCACGAAGGTCACCTCGGTGGTGAGCCCCGCATAGGCCTTCACGCTCTCCGTCAGGACGACACGGCCCTCCGTATCCACCTTCAGAACTTCGCTCGTGCCCAGAAGGGCCGTCGAGAACAGATCCCGCTCTTCCGAATAGGGAGAGAGCGTATTCAGGAGACCGTCGATCTCCTTCAGAAGCGCATTGCCTCCACAATCGACCGCCTGCGCGTCGAGAGAAGGATGGACGTAGAGACCTTCGAATCCGTCGCGCGCCAGCACCGCTCGAAACGTGGCCGGGATCGAGACACGGCCCTTCGCATCGAGCCGGTTGGTGAAGTGCGAAACGAAGCGGTCCAAGACGCCATTCCAGAACCCGCCCTTCAAGCATCAGCTTTCCGACCGGGCCGCGACACGCATCCCCTTCAAAACCGGCGCACGCGCCCTCCCCGGTCCGCGAATGAACTTCGCGACAGGTGGGAAACGCAACGTAAACCGGAACTCCAAACGGGATGATATGGGATAGCATGGGACTATATGGGCGTCAATCTGGGAACGAGTCATTTCGGGACAGTCGAGTCCTTCACCGCATTAGGTGCCGTTAACATTAATGAATGGTTAGAGCGCGCCAAACCGCTGCGAAAACAAGATCTTTTCTGCGACGCGACTCTAATGCCTTGCAGCAGAGGCGGCAGCGACCCCGCAGAAACCGTTTGCGTCCCGCCGCATTGACGCATAAGGATATCTTTATATCTGCAATCGCATTGCTCGGCCCGGAGCGGAGAGACATGACCAGAGCCCCCCTGCCCCAGCTCATCGCGGCGCTCGAAGCCGCTGGCGAGATCACGCGGCTCCGCCTTCTGGCCCTGCTGGCGGAGGCTGAACTCACCGTAACCGAGCTGGTGACGATCCTTGGCCAGTCGCAGCCGCGTATATCCAGGCACCTGAAGCTGCTTGTCGAAGCCGGCCTTATCGAGCGCCATCGCGAAGGTGCCTGGGCCTTCTTCCGTTTCGCCGACCGTGGGGCCATGGCCGAGATCGCGCGGGGCATTGTCGACCGCATCGAAAAGACCGATCCCGTGCTGACCGCCGACCACAGTCGCCTCGCAGAGGTGCGTCAGGCGCGCGCTGAACAGGCCTCGCGCTACTTCGCCGCTCAGGCCACCCAGTGGGATCGCATCCGCTCCCTGCACGTGCCGGAGGAGCTGGTCGAGGCCGCGCTCAGCGACATCGTCGGTGACCGTCCGTTGCATGCCGTGCTCGACCTCGGCACCGGCACGGGCCGTATGCTCGAACTTGTCGCCCCGCATGCGGGACGCGCGGTGGGCGTCGACCAGAGCCCCGCCATGCTGAATGTCGCCCGCAGCCGCCTCGACCATGCGGGCCTGCGCAATGTGCAGCTTCGCCAGGGGGACATCTATGCCCTGCCCGTCGAGCGCGACGCCTACGACCTCGTCATCATGCATCAGGTCTTGCATTACCTCGACGATCCCGCCCGCGCGCTGCGCGAGGCCGCGCGCACGCTGCGCCCGCAGGGGCGTCTCGTGATCGTCGATTTCGCGCCCCATGCGCATGAGTTCTTGCGCGAACAGCACGCCCATCGCCGCCTCGGCTTTGCGCGTGATGAGGTCGATGCCCTGCTGCGCGACATCGGGCTCGATGTTGAATCGCAGCGCGATCTCACGCCTCAGAACAAGAAAGACCAGCTGACCGTCTCGCTCTGGGTCGGTCGCGATCCGCGCGTCGTGTCGGATGTTCTGCCCCTGACACATCGTGAGGTCGCCTGATGAATTCCGCTCAGCGCCCGAGCCGCAACGGCCAGCCCAGCATCCGCGTCTCCTTCGAGTTCTTCCCGCCCAAGACGCCGGATATGGAAACGAGCCTGTGGGAGTGCATCAACCGTCTCGCGCCGCTCGCACCGAGCTTCGTCTCCGTCACCTATGGCGCGGGCGGCTCGACGCGCGAACGCACACATTCAACCGTCTCGCGCCTCGTTCAGGAAACGAATTTGAAACCCGCCGCGCATCTCACCTGCGTCGCAGCCAGCAAGGATGAAGTGGACGACGTCATCCGCGCCTATGGCCGCGCAGGCGTGCGCCACATCGTGGCCTTGCGCGGCGATCCGCAGGACGGATTGGGCACGGCTTACCGCGCCCATCCCGGCGGCTACGAGACCTCGACCGCGCTCGTCGCGGGCATCCGCAGGCTCGGTGACTTCGAAGTGTCTGTCTCCGCCTATCCGGAAAAGCATCCCGAAAGCCGCACGCTCGACGATGATATCGACGTGCTCGCCGCCAAGGTGGATGCGGGCGCCACGCGCGCCATCACGCAGTTCTTCTTCGAGAACGAATCCTTTTTGCGCTACGTCGACCGCGTGCGCGCGCGCGGCATCACCATTCCGATCGTTCCTGGAAT
>JAQGKN010000032.1 GCA_028290085.1 Hyphomicrobiales bacterium | reverse complement strand
GGCGTTACAACAACGCTCAAGCACCGATACAGATCCTATGTTCGCGCAAAATGCCGCGCTTGTGACGCAGTTGGAGATCGTGATCGCGCGCGAAACTTTTTGTTAACCAGACACGCATTCCATGGTGCATTGCAACACAGGAGAAGCTTCATGCGCACCTGCCAGCGATTCGCCATCACACTCACCTTGATCACACTTTCGGCGACCGCCGCACGTGCGGGCGGAAGTGCGGCATCCCAGCCTTTCGATGTTTTTACCGAAGGGCTCGGCAACGCGACTACCGCGAGTGCTGCCGAAAGGGTTGTCGGATTGTCTGTCGGGCTGGACGGTCCTTTGCACATCACCGGCAAGGCCGCTGTGCATCAACCGGCAGACCCCCGCGATCCCGACATCGGCAGCCTGTCCTGGACCATGGAGACGCAGCGGCAGATCCCGGAATCGCGGCGGCTTGGGCTCCAGATCGCGGGAACCGGTACACTCGACCCCGTTTCAGGCACTTATGCGCAAAGTTTCAGCGGCAAACTCACCTGGACATTTCAGGACGCGCCGGCTCTGACCGCGCGCTTGCGCCTTTCGTCTGACGTCAACATCGACACGGCCAGAGGCGAAGCGGTCCCCTCGGTAGGGCCTGAGTGGGAAACCACATCGCGCCTGAGCGGCGCCGATGCTCCGGTGCGCTCGGAGTTGACTGCGCGTGTGGCATATCGAGTCGCCTCCGAAGCTGCCCCCGATCTATCTGCCAGACTCGAGCTGCGCTTCACACCACGTTCGCGTTGAGAGAATTCCCGTCGGGGACGGAAGCGGCACTTGACGAGGAGCGTGCCGCGATCCAATTCATTTCGAGGCAGTATCAAGCTTGCATTCCCATCAGGAGACGTCCCGATGACGAGCTACGATCTCTCGCTGCACAAAGCGCCCCCGCCCCGCTACGTCATTCGACACATCAGGCTGTCCGATCTCGGCGACGCGTTGACGCGAGGACTGCAGGACTTTTGGGTGATGCCCTCGCATTTGCTGTTCCTGGGTCTTTTCTATCCCATCGCAGGGCTCATTCTGGCCGTCGTGACGGCGGGCGAGAATGCCTTTTACCTGCTGTATCCCTTGCTCTCCGGCTTCGTGCTGATCGGCCCCTTTGCCGCCATCGGGCTCTATGAAATGAGCCGCCGCCGGGAACGCGGCGAGCGGCCATCATGGCGCGATGCATTCGCTGTGCTGCGCTCGCCGGGCATCGGCAGCATCTTGTGGCTTGGCGCTCTGCTCGCGGTGCTGTTCATCGCATGGCTTGTGTGCGCGCACATGCTCTACATGAGCTTCTTCGGCGATGAACCTGCCAAGACCTATGCGCAATTAGGCAACCAGATTTTTTACACCGCTGAGGGCCGGCGCCTCATGATCGTGGGCAATCTGGTCGGTCTGATCTTCGCATTTGTCGCGCTCTCGCTAAGCGTCTTTTCATTCCCGCTCATGTTGGACCGTCACGTCGGCATTGATATCGCGATCCGCACCTCGCTGCAGGCGACTCGGGAAAATCCCGGAGTCATCCTGGCCTGGGGCGTTATAGTTGTCGTGTTGCTGGTTGCCGGGATGGCGGCAGCCTTCATGGGACTGGCGCTCGTCATGCCCGTGCTTGCGCACGCGACATGGCACCTTTATCGCCGCACTGTCGGGCCGCCGCTGACGTAAAGTCAGCGGCGTTTCAAAAGCTCAGGTCCTGGCGCCGAATGCATGGGCGATTTTCTTGCCCAAGGCGCGGGCCGGCGATTCCACAGCCGCGTGGCGCGAGGTCGCGGAAGCCGGGGGCGAAGACGATCCCTCGAGCCGGAATCTCTTGACGAGGCTGCCGAGATCGAGCGCCTTTTCCGCCAGTGAATGGCTCGCGCTCGTCGTCTGCTCCACCATCGCGGCATTCTGCTGAGTGGTCTGATCCATCTGTCCGACAGCCACATTCACTTCACGCAGGCTCGCTGACTGGTCGTGCGCCGAAGTCGCGATACGCTCGACCAGTGCGGTGACCCTGTCGACATTCTCGCCGATCGTCGTGAAGGCCTGACCTGTATCGCTCACCAGTCCGACACCAGCACCGATCTGGCTGCTCGACGTCGAGATCAGTGCCTTGATCTGCTTGGCTGCGTCGGTGGAACGCTGCGCCAATGCGCGCACTTCCTGCGCGACGATCGCAAAGCCGCGTCCTGCATCGCCCGCACGTGCCGCCTCAACGCCGGCGTTCAGCGCGAGAAGATTCGTCTGGAATGCGATTTCATCGATCAACCCGATGATATCGCCGATCTGGCGGGACGACTGTTCTATCGTATCCATCGCCTGGATGGCGTCACGCACCAACGCCCCCGAACCGTCGGCCTGCGTCTTTGCGATAGTCACGGCCTCCCGCGCCTCTTTCGACATTTCGGAGGTCATACGAACGGCCTCTACAACGCCGTTGAGCGCGGCCGATGTTTCTTCGAGAGCGGCCGCCTGCTGCTCGGTGCGCCGTGACAGGTCGTCGGCGGCCTGGCTGATGTCGTGGGCGCCGCCGTAAACGGACTCGGTGGCCTGCGAGATGGTGCGCAGCGTCGATGCAAGCGACTCGATCGCCGCATTGAAATCCTGGCGAAGTTTCTCGTATTCGGGCGCAAGCCGATCGTTCAGTCGGAATGCGAGGTCGCCCTGGGCGACATGCTCGAGGCCAGTCGCCAGCGACTCCACCACTTTCTGCCGCTTGAGATCCTCCTCGACCTTCGCCGCTTCGGTGCGGATGCGCTCTGCTTCCTCCACATCGCGGAGACTATCTTCCCGCAGGCGGGC
>JAQGKN010000343.1 GCA_028290085.1 Hyphomicrobiales bacterium | reverse complement strand
CGGGTTTGGCTCCGCCCTCGGGTGTGCAGAGATCGGCGCCCAGATCGAAGAGATCATTCTGAATGCGTCCCAGCATTTCATCGAGCGCGGGATCTTCCGTAGCTGTGGCCAGGCGCGCCAGCCCAAGCGTCGCGTTCGTCTCGTCGACGGTGCCGTAGGCCTCGACGCGCAGATCGTATTTGGTGCGCCGCTCGCCGGTGCCCAAAGCGGTCGTGCCGTCGTCGCCGGTCCGCGTGTAGATGCGATTGAGAACAACCATGTCAGGCAAGCCTTTTAGAGCATCAGCCGCGCAACCAGAGCACGCCCATTATGATGAGTATGGCGAAGAATTGGAGTCCAACGCGCCAGCGCATGAGCTTTTGAGACGTGTTGGCACTGCCGCCCCGCAGCATGTTGACGAGACCCAGAAAGAGAACGAGCGCGACAGCGCCGATCGCGCCGGCGACGAGCAGATTGGAAGTGGATGTCGACATCTCGGCCCGATCCTGTGTCCGGTCGCCCGGAAGTGCAGCCTGTGCAGAGGGAACTAGAACCCCGCGAGTGATCCGGCAAGGGCGAGCTGTGCCTTTGCGCCGATCAATAACGCCGCAGGAGCCGTTCGAGGTAATCCAGCTCTTCGCGTGGGCGTGAGGGATCGCTCAGGCGACGGCGCAATTCCTCCAGCACGCGTTGTGCGCGTTCCGCTGCGGGCACTCCGAGCGGATCATAGCGGCTCTGCGGATTGTAAGTGCGATCGCGCGACTCGCGGCCCAGTGGATCGGGATTGGGCGCATTGCGCCCCTGCCGCATGGGGCTGTTGGGATCGCCCTCGCCCTCACCATTCGCCTGCCCTTGCCCCGGCTCGTTGCCTTGCTGCATCTGCTGGGCAAGCGATTGAGCGCCTTTGCGCAGGCCTTCCAGCGCACGGCCCTGCGCGTCCACGGCGCGGTCCTGGCCTTGGCCGCCTTCGCCTAGGCCCTGCTCCGCCTCCTTCATGGCGTCCTCGGCTTCATCGAAGCCTTGCTCGCCATTCATGCCGAGTTGCTTCATGCGCTTTTGCAGCTGTTCCAGCCGCTGGCGGAGAGCTTCCTGGCGGCGCTGGAGTTCCTGCGAGCCGAGACCCTCGCCATCCTGCGCCTGGTCGTCGTCACCCTCGTCCGCTTCGTCCTGCTGATCGGGCCGGCCAGGCTGCATACCCTGACGCTGATCGCCATTCGGATTGCGGCGAGACTGGCGCTGGTTGCGCTTCTTGTCCTGATAGGTCTGATCTCGCAGTTGCTGCTGTTCGCGCGTCAATTTGTCGAGCTCGTTGAGCGAGCGGTTCATTTCGCGCGCGGCATCGTTCTGCGGGCTGTGGCGTCGGGCGCTCTGCAGATTTTCCATCATGCGCTGCAATTGGTCGAGCATGCGCTGGGCGTCGGCCGTATTACCATTCCGGGCCATCTCTTCCATGCGGTCCAGCATGGCCTGGAGGTCGCGCGGCGTGATCGTCAGCGTCTGCTGGTTCGAATCCGCTTGCCGGTCCTGATTCTGCTGATCGCGCATCTGCTGTTCGGCAAATTCCTGCACGAACTTGTCGAGCGCGGCGCGCAGCTGATCCATCAGCCGCTTGAGTTCCTCGGGCGATGCACCGCGCTCGAGCGCTTCGCGTAATTGCTGCTGGGCCGCACGGAGATCGCGTTCGGCCTGTGAGAGGTCGCCGTCTTCCAGACGCAGCGCCATTTCCCACATGAAGTCGGCGACGCCGAGCAGATCTGCATCGGTTCGTGCCGAGGTCAATCGCTGCGAGATCGTGTGAAGGCCGAGATAAATGCCGCTCGAAATGCCGAAGCGGTCCGGCGCGAAAGAAAGCGCGTCCATGGCCAGCTGCACGTGACGCCGCTCATCGGGCGCGAGCACGAGATTGCGCCGCTGTTCGATGATTGCGCGGGCCAGCGGCTTGACGAAGATACGCTGCGGCAGGGTCATTTCGACGGGATCGCTGAGGCCCTCGTTGCCGCCCTCGTCGCGAGCGAGAAGTGTCATCGTGACGCGCGCGCCCGCCCATGGGTGTTCCGAGAGATCGCCCGTTGTTTCGCCCTCGCCCAATCCCCCGGGGGCTGTCGGCAAGGCCAGCGTCATTTTCGGGGGGGCGACGAGAGAGCGTCCTGTGACAGGACGGCCCTGAATCACCGGCTTGGCGAACCCGGCCTCTGCACCAACGATGCCATAATCGTCCTCGACCTTGTAGGCGAGCGTGAGTGATCCCTTCGAGTCCGACTTCGGTTCGCCGCGCAAGCTTATGACGGGTGCGCGATCGGGCAGCGAGGTGATGTCGAAGGCGCTGAGTGTGCTGCCGTAACGGCTCAATGTCAGGCGCCCGTCTCCGCGCAACAGCCAGCGATGTTCTTCGTCGGAGGCAGCGGCGGGGGTCGAGGCGGGCCCATCGGCGCGCGTTGCGATCTTGCCGGCGGTCGTTTCATCCGGTTTGGGAACCTGAAGACCACCCTCGGCAGTGGCTGATACCCCGGCTGCGGCGGAGGCGCGGACGATGACATTCGATCCAGCGGGCGCCTGAATGCGGCGTGTTTCGCCCTTCGCGCCTTCGATGCCCGCATTGAGGAGGATCGGGGGACGCCCCGTGTAGGCGGGCGGATCGATCCACGCGTCGAGGCGGTAGCCTTGCGCTTGTGTTGCTGCGGAGCGCCAGTCGAAGGCCGCCAGGACGCGGGCATATTTCTCCGGGCCAGCAATGAAGGCAGCGCCAACGAGCGCGACAAGAGCAGCAGCGCGCAGCGCGTAACGGTCATGCTCCACCATGCGCGGGGCGGGAGCAGCGATCTTGATGGCGCCAAGCGCGCGGCGCGCGCGTTGGAGGTGGAGTTCCCAAAGGGCGCGAGTCGCCAGGTCGCCGCTATCATTGGCAAGTCTGTCTTCAACCGTTGATGCAGGGCGATGCGCCATGCCGGAATCGCGGTCGAGCCGGTTCAGGCTTTCGGCGCGGGTCGGGGGTGTGAAGCGAAACAGATGAACGAGGGCCGCAGCGAACAGCAGCGCGAAAAAGCCAATGCCGGAAATTCGCAGCCAGCGCGGGGAGACAATCCAAAGTCCGGCCCAGGAGACCGCGAGGAAAATAGCGCCCAGCGTCAGGATAGGGACGATCCGGGGCCAGAGCCGCTCCCAGGACAAGGCCACTCGGGCGCGCTGCACGAGGCGATCGAGGCGATCGAACAAGATGTTTTTGCCGGGGCCTCCTCGTTCGCTCACGTGGTTCTCCTCGATCGGTCACGGCGAACGTAACACGACCTCGCTCACATACCAGCGGCGCAGCGAGGTCCCGCGATCACAAGGCGCAAAGCATTCAGGCGAGCCACGGCGGAATTCTGTCGAGCCCGATCAATTCTTCGTAACTCATGCGCGGCCGGACCACAGCCCAGCGCGCGCCATCGACCAGAACCTCGGGCACGAGCAGACGGGAATTATAGGTGCCCGCCTGCACAGCTCCGTAGGCGCCCGCCGTCATGACAGCGAGGAGATCGCCCGACTTCGGCTCTGCCATTTCGCGACCCAGCGCCAGATAATCGCCGGTTTCGCAGACAGGGCCGACGATGTCGGCGACGATGGTCTGGGTGCCCGCTGCCGGTTCAACAACGGGCGTCACATCATGATGCGCCTCGTAAAGCGTCGGGCGAATGAGATCGTTCATGGCCGCGTCGACGATGACGAAGGTGCGCCCGTCGCCTGACTTCACGTAGATGACTTCGGTGACGAGCACGCCGGCATTGCCGACGAGCAGGCGGCCGGGCTCGAACACCAGCTTGCAGCCGAGCTTGCGGACGTGACGGCGCACGATTTCTGCGTATCGCTCGGGATGGTAGCTGTCGGGGTCCTCGCTCTCGCGATAGGGAATGCCGAGGCCGCCGCCGAGATCGAGGTGGTCGATGACATGGCCGTCGGCGCGCAGGGTGCCGACGAATTCGGCCAGCAACGCGAACGCGTCGTCGAAGGGCTGCAGGTCGGTGATCTGCGAGCCGATGTGCATGTCGACACCGGTGACGTTGATGCCCGCTAGCTGTGCGGCCTCCGCGTAGACCGCGCGTGCGCGTGAGATCGGAATGCCGAATTTGTTCTCGGACTTGCCGGTCGAAATCTTGGCGTGCGTACGTGCATCGACGTCTGGATTGACGCGCAGGGATATGGCCGCCTTGACGCCTCGCTGCGACGCAATGGCTGAAATGGCGAGAAGTTCAGGCTCCGACTCGACGTTAAAGCAGAGGATGCCGGCATCTAGCGCCAGCCCGATCTCGCGCGCGGTCTTGCCAACACCGGAGAAAGTAATGCGTTCGCCGGGCACGCCGGCCGCCAGGGCGCGGCGGAGTTCACCTTCGGAGACCACGTCCATGCCCGCGCCGAGTTGGGCGAGGGTCTTTAGAACCGCCTGATTGGAATTGGCTTTCATCGCGAAGCAGACGAGCGCGTCCATGTCGGCGAAGGCGCGGGAGAAGACCTCGTAATGGCGCGTCAGGGTCGCCCGCGAATAGCAATAGAAGGGCGTGCCGACCTGTTGCGCGATCTCGCGCAGATCGACGTCCTCGGCGTGGAACACGCCTTCGCGATATTCGAAATGACGCATGTGCGGAGCAGTGCCCTTTTAAAGAATCGAGTCGAGAATGAATGGCTTGCGCGGGGGAACGACGTTGCCGCGTGTTCGGGGCGCCATCGGATCCGTGGCGTCGATGCGGGTATCGACGCCCGATTGCTGCTCGGCCGCGGCCTTGGCAGGGGCAGGTGTCGAGCCGGGCGGTGCTTCCAGATCTCCGCGCCGCCCGCAACCCGCCAGGGAGAGCGAGAAAAGGACGAGCACGCCGAGGGCACGGACAAGCTTGGGAGCAATTTCGCTGGTGGCGTTTTCGCGATTCACGGCCGGACTCCTGAGGGCGCGAGGACTATATCGCAAGCTGGGCGCATGGCGAGCGGCAGCTCACGTGGAGCATGGTTCGCGGCATTTCGACGCGCGCCAGCCTAGGTGCCATCGGCCTGTGCTTTGGGGGCGAGCTTTTTCAGCCATTTCTTGGCCTGCGCGCGCACATTGGCAGGAGCAGTTCCGCCATAGCTGACACGGCTGCGCACTGACTTGTCGACGCCGAGCACCGCGTGGACCTCGGCGGTAATGCGTGGGTCGACCGACTGCATCTCTTCAAGCGTCAGCTTTTCGAGCACGATCTTGCGCTCGGCTGCCATGGCGACAAGCCGCCCCGTTGCGTGGTGGGCCTCGCGGAACGGCATGTTCAGCGCGCGCACGAGCCAGTCGGCGAGGTCGGTGGCAATCGCATAGCCGCTGCCAGCCGCGCTCTTCATGCGGCGCAGATCCGGGTTGAGGTCGCGGACCATGCCCGTCATGGCAGCCAGACAGAGCGAAAGAGCCTGGAGAGCGTCGAATGTGCCCTCCTTGTCCTCCTGCATGTCCTTGGAATAGGCGAGCGGGAGGCCCTTCATGACGACGAGAAGGCCCGTCAGCGCGCCGATCACACGACCCGACTTGCCGCGCACGAGCTCGGCCGCGTCCGGATTGCGCTTCTGCGGCATGATCGAGGAGCCGGTCGTGAAGGCGTCCGACAGCGCGATGAAGTTGAATTGCGGGGTCGTCCAGAGGACGATCTCCTCGGCGAAGCGCGACAGGTGCACGGCCGTGATCGCGGCGGCCGCGAGCGGCTCCAGGACGAAATCGCGGTCGGACACCGAATCCAGCGAATTGGCCGTGGGCCGG
>JAQGKN010000323.1 GCA_028290085.1 Hyphomicrobiales bacterium | reverse complement strand
CTGGCGTCGAAATAGGCCCAGAACCAGGCGACGAAGAACATCACTTCGGAAGCGATGAACAGGATCATGCCGTAGCGATGGCTGATCTGGACGACGCGCGTGTGGAAGCCGCCGTGCTCGGCCTCTTTGATCACATCCGTCCACCAGGCGGCCATGACGTAGAGAACGCCGATGAAGCCGGCGCCGAACACATACGGGCCGATCTTCAGGCCGAAAGGCGCGAGGCCCTTCATGAAGATGATCGCGCCGACGGCCGTGATAAAGGCCGCGATCGAACCGGCCAGAGGCCACGGGCTCGGGTCGACGAGGTGATAGTCGTGATTGGGTTTCATATGGGCGTCGGCCATCACAGCTTCCCTTGATTAACGTCTTGTCTCTCGGCCTCGACGGCCACCTCATCATCGGCCCCCGGGGTGCCGGGATCGAAAGTCTTCATCCGCCCTTTGCCCTGTTCAAGGCTGGGGGTCAAGGCGGCAGCGGTGCACTCAGAGCGCGGGTTTCCCGCTCGCTGAGGCCACCGGGGTTTTCGCTGCGAAGAACGTATAAGACAGCGTCACGCTGTCGGTCAGTTTCATCACGTCGTCCTGCTCCAGCTTCGGGTCGAGATAGAAGACGACGGGCATCTCCATGGTCTCGTTGGGCGCGAGATGCTGCTCGCTGAAGCAGAAGCAGGAGATCTTGTTGAAGTAGAGCCCCGCCTGATCGGGCGCGACATTGTAGGAGGCAAGCCCGGCGGTGGGCTTCTGCGAGCGGCTGTGCACCTTGAAGAAAACGGTCGCCGTCTCGCCGGTGCGCAACTGGATCGAGGGCACGTCGGGCTCGAAGGTCCAGGGCAGGTCCGAGGACACGTTTGAATCGAATCGCACCGTCATGACGCGCTTGCCGCGTGTGTCCGAGGGGCCGTCGACGATCTGCGGCGTGCCGCCATAGCCGGTCGCCCGGCAGAAGATGCTGTAGAGCGGTACGGCGGCATAGGCCATGCCGAGCATGCCCGCCACGGCTGCCGTGACGATCAATGCGACCCGCTTGTGGCGCTTCTGAAGAGTGGAGCCGGACTCGGGAGGCTGTGTGCTCATCTCAATCGGGCCTCTGCAAGACGCCGGGGCCGAGCTTCACGATGGTGATCGCGTAGAACAGCACGACGAGAAAGCCGACGGCGAGCCCGATCGCGATATTGCGTGCGCGGCGGCTCTTGAGTTGCTGCGGGGTCAGCTGAATGCCCCTCTGCGGTGGTGTAGGTTCGCTCATCGCCATATCCTCTTAGCCGAAGTGCCGGATCGCGGAGCCGAACCCGTTCTCGACGACGATCACCGCGAAGAGCAGGAAGAGGTAGAAGATCGAATAGGCGAACAATTGCATCGCCGCGCGCTCTGCGATCGCACCCTCGCGGACACGATAGACACGCAGCGCCAGGGCCAGCATCCCGAGACCCGAAATGGCCGCGACGATGCCGTAAACGAGCGAGGCAAAGCCCATGAACCACGGGAGAACGCCGACCGGCACGAGCAGGATTGTGTAGAGCACGATCTCGAGCCGCGTATGGGCGGGGCCCTTGACGTTGGGCATCATCGGGATGCCGGCGCGCGCGTAATCGGCGGATTTCACCAGCGCAAGCGCCCAGAAATGCGGCGGCGTCCAGATGAAGATGATAGCGAAGAGCACGACACTCGACAGGCTCACGGAATTGGTCGCCGCCGCATAGGCGACAATCGGGGGCAGGGCACCTGCCGCGCCGCCGATGACGATGTTTTGCGGCGTCGAGCGCTTCAGCCACATCGTGTAGACGACGGCATAGAAGAAGATCGTGAAGGCGAGAAGGGAGGCCGCCAGCCAGTTGGCCACGAGGCCGAGCGTCAGCACGGAGAAGATCGAGAGCGTGAGCCCGAAGCCGAGCGCTTCCTCGGGGCTGATGCGGCCCGAGGGGACGGGCCGCGTGCGCGTGCGGGCCATCACGGCGTCGATGTCGGCGTCGTACCACATGTTCAGCGCGCCAGAAGCACCCGCGCCGACCGCGATGGCCAGCAGCGAAACGCAAGCGATGAGCGGATGCAGATTGCCAGGGGCGACAAGCAGCCCGGCAAGAGCCGTGAACACCACGAGCGACATGACGCGCGGCTTCAGCAGCGCCAGATAATCCTTGGGATCGGCGACCGAGATCCGCGCCGGAGCGTCGGTAAGACTGTCGTGTTGGCTGACGAAACTCATCGACCACCCTGCCGTACAACGGCTTTTCATCGTGTCTGCCTGCATGCAGCGCACTGTCTGACACATCCGCCTCATGCGGATGAAGGTCTGCCCGCCGTGGCGGGGCCCTCGTTGGAGCAGCGCCACGCGGGGGCTGCTCGAAGGAAGGCTCCGGCGGCCCGCTGGGGGCCGCCGGAAAAGTCGGTTAGTGGTCCGAACCCGTGATGCGGGGTAGCGTCTCGAATTGGTGGAACGGCGGAGGCGAGCTCAGCGTCCATTCCAGCGTCGTTGCACCCACGCCCCAGGGGTTGTCACCGGCGGGCACCTTCTTCTGGAACGCGTCAAAGACGAGATAC
>JAQGKN010000284.1 GCA_028290085.1 Hyphomicrobiales bacterium | reverse complement strand
GCAGCAGGCGCTCTCCGATGGCGATGGCGATGTCGTGCGGTTTGAGCGCGCCTTTCACGGGGAAAAGCCATTCGCCCGTCTCGTCCTTCTTGCCGACGATGCGCGGGCGCTGCTCCGTGTCGTAGAGCTCCTCGCGCAATTGCACTTCGATCAGGGCACGCTTTTCCTCGACAACCATGATGAGGTCGAGACCGCGTGCGAATGCTTTCAGCCCCTCGGGTTCGATGGGCCAGGGGCAGGCGATCTTGAGGAGACGCAGGCCCAGCGAGGCGCATCGTTGCGCGTCGAGGCCAAGATGATCGAGCGCCTGGCGCGTGTCGAGGTAGGATTTGCCGACCGTGACAATGCCCATGCGCGGCGCCGCGCCCCCGTCGAAGATGATGCGGTCCAGCCTGTTTGCGCGCAGCCAGGCGACGACGGCATCGCGCTTGTGATCCTGGAGGCGCGCTTCCTGCACCAGCACGGGGTCGCGCGGGCGAATGCTCAGACCGCCGGGTGGACGCGCATCCACGTCGGGCTCACGCGGGCGGACGTGACGCGCTGCGCCATCAACGGACGCACGCGATTCAATTGTCTCCTTGACGCATTTCAGGCCGACCCAGACGCTCGCATAGCGCGAGAGGGCCCAGCCGTAGAGCCCGTAATCGAGAATTTCCTGAACGCCCGCCGGGTTGAGGATCGGCATCATCACGTCAACGAGGTGGAACTCGGATTGATGCGCCGTTGTGGAGGATTCCGCCGTGTGGTCGTCGCCCATCAGCGCGAGTACACCGCCGTGTGGCGAGGTGCCCGCCAGGTTGGCGTGGCGGAACACGTCGCCGGAGCGATCGATGCCGGGGCCTTTGCCGTACCAGAGCGCGAAGACGCCGTCGTAGCGGCCCTCGCCGCGCATTTCGGCCTGTTGCGAGCCCCAGACGGCGGTGGCCGCGAGATCCTCATTGAGGCCGGGCTGAAAAACGATGTCTTCCGGCGTGAGGCGGTCGCTCGCTCGTTGCAATTGCAGATCGAGTCCGCCGAGCGGCGAGCCACGATAGCCGGACACGAAGCCCGCCGTGTTCAAGCCGGCTTCGCGGTCGCGCTGCTTTTGCAGAAGGAGCAGCCTGACGATTGCTTCCGTGCCCAGGAGATAGACGCGGTCCCGGCGCAGGTCGTAGTGATCGGACAGGCTGAGAGCGCCGGGATCAGGGTCGTGGAGCTCACGCGTCATCGCCGCTCTCCTCCCGGCCGGTTTCAGGACCGGCTCGCGATTAGATATGGGGAGGCGGGTGCTGGAGGTAAAGCGGGCGCACGCGTGCCACGCTTCGGCCAGAGTTGCGGTTCATGCCGCCATGGTCTCTCGTGCCAGACACGATTCGTCCGGGATGCTCCCTCCATGATTTCACCGCGCGCGCTGATTTTCGTCGCTGTTGCACTTGCCGGTTTCATTGGCGCGGCCAGCGAGGCCTGGGCGCATCCGCATGTCTTCGTCGTGGTGAAGAGCGAGCTTATCTTCGACGCGCAGGGCAAGGTGTCGGGCATCCGCCACGCCTGGACCTTCGACGAGATGTATTCATCCTTCGTCACGACGGGCCTCACGGCGGACGGCGCCGTGGCGAGTGATGCGCAGCTTCAGCCTGTCGCGGAAACCAATGTCGGCGACCTCGCCGAAAACAGCTATATCACCGTCACGAAATCGCCGGGCCAGAAGGTCGAGTTCGACAAACCGAAGGATATCGGCATGAGCGAAGGCGCCGACAAGCTGGTGACGCTGCGTTTCACTTTGCCGCTCAAGCAGGCCCTCTCGGCGGGCAAGTGTTTCACCCTGCAGGTCTCCGACCCCAGCTATTTCGTCGCCTTCGATTTCGCGAAGACAGACGCGGTGAAGCTCGTGTCGCCGCCGTCGGGGTGTTCCCTGAGCGTCGTGCAGCCGAAGCCTTTGGAAGATACGGAGGCGAAGAAGTTGTCGGAGGCTTATTTCAGCGGCCTCTCGCCCGGCAGTGATTTCGGCATCAAGCTGGCGAGCCGCGCCATCCTGGCCTGCCCATGAGACGGGGCCGGGTTCTCCTTCTCTGCGCGCTCGCGCTGGCGATTGTGTTCAGCGTTCTTCATGCGGAGGGCGCCGTCGCGCAAGCGCGCAACCCCTTCAGTGTCGGCATTTCCGAGGGCGGCGGCTCGGCTTCGGGGCTGACCGGGTTCATTCTCGCCCAGCAGCAGCGCTTCGACCTGATGATGCGTGCGTCCGTGCATGCCATTCGCGCGGATCATTCCGCGATCTGGGGCCTGCTCGGGCTCGCCTTCGCCTATGGCGTGTTCCATGCGGCGGGGCCCGGCCACGGCAAGGCGGTTCTGGCCTCCTATCTCGTCGCCAACGAGCGTGCGTTGAAGCGCGGGCTGGTTATGGCGGGGCTTGCAGCACTGTTGCAGGCCGTGGTGGCGCTCGCGATTGTCGGCGGTGCGACAATGCTGCTCGGCGCGACTGCGGTCGGTCTTCGCGCCACCGCTCAATGGGTAGAGATCGCGAGTTACGCGGCGATTGTCCTGCTCGGAATCGCGCTCGTCCTACGCAAGGGGCGCGCTCTGATCGAGGTGATGCGGGCAGGCCGGCTGCAGCCAGGCGGCGCTGCTGTTTCCAGCCGCTTTGCCTGCGTTGAGGCGAGCACGGCGGGCCATGTGCATGGTGCCGATTGCGGGCATGTGCATATGCCCGATCCCTCGCAGCTCGGAGCTGGCTTCTCGTGGCGCAGCGCCGGATCGACGGTGCTTGCGGCGGGCTTGCGGCCCTGTTCGGGCGCGATCCTCGTGCTGGTGTTTTCCGCCGCGCAGGGGATTTTTCTCGCAGGTGTCGGTGCCACTTTCGCCATGGCGCTGGGCACGGCGGTCACGACCGGCGCGCTGGCCATCGCCGCCGTCTATGCCAAAGGCGTCGCATTGCGCCTGACGGGCGGTCGCGGCTTGCGCGGGGCGCAAATTGTGCGCGGGCTCGAATTTTGTGCGGCGCTGGCGGTACTTCTGCTGGGCCTCGGCCTTCTCACTGGCGTCTGGGTGGGCGGCGGCCTCTAGAGCCCGTCCGCGCCGCCGTCGGAACGCGGGTCATGGGCGCCTTCGATGCTGCCGTCGCGGAAGCGCACGAGCGCACCGACGTGACCAAAGGTTTCCGAATAGGGCAGGGGGGACACCTCGACGCGGTGGCCGACTTTTTCGAGTTCGCGCAGTAGCGAGGGATCGAAGCGATCCTCGAAGCGCAGCGACGTTTCCGCCTCTCCCCAGCCACGCCCGAGCAGGAAGCGCGGCGCGTCGATGGCGTCGGCCAAGCCCATGCCGCGCTCCCATCGCGTCAGCATCTGTGCCTGAAACTGCGGCTGCCCGTCGCCGCCTGTGCTGCCGTAGGAGAGGACGCGGCCGTCGTCATAGACGGCCAGGGCGGGGCTGAGCGTGTGCCGGGGCCGGCGGCCCGGTGCCAGCGGATTGCGCGCGCGCGGATCGAGCGAGAAGGATGCACCGCGATTTTGCAGCAGCACGCCGGTCTTCGGCAGCACGCAGCCCGAGCCATATTCCGAGCCCAGCGACTGGATGTAGGAGACTGCGAGCCCCTTTGAGTCGATGGCGCCCATCCAGACCGCCTCGCCGTCGCTGGGGGCGCCCGGCCATGGGGCTGCACGCCGCATCGAGATCTCGGCGGCCTCGCGGCCCAGGATCTTGGCGGCGAGAAAGGAGGCCGGGTCTTCGTCCAGCCAGTTGTGATCGGTGCAGACCTGATCGCGGATGAGAAACGCGCGCTTGGCCGCTTCGACAAGCCCGTGAACATGGTCGAAGCCATCGCGCTTCTTCACGCCGAGCCGGTCGAAGATGCCCAGCAGCAACAAGGAGGCGAGGCCCTGCGTCGGCGGGGGCGCATTGAAAAAAGTAGCGCCGCCGATCCGCAGTTTCAGCGGCTGGCGCAGGAGCGCGCGGTACTTTTCGAGATCGGCGCGCACCAGCGGCAGGCGGAGTGCGTCCATGTCAGCGGCGATTTCTCGCGAGACGTCGCCGCGGTAGAAATCGCGCAGGCCGGAATGGGCGAGCTGTTCAAGTGTTTCGCCAAGTTTCACGGCTGTGCGGGGCGTGCCCTCTTCGGGGATCTTGCCCTCGACCAGAAAGGCTTCGGCGAAGCCGCGCGCAGCACTGAGGGTCTCGAACTCACGGGGTCGGCCGCGCGCCTGCGAGCGCGATTGCGGATATCCTTCGCGCGCAAACTTTACGGCGGGCTGCATAATCTCGCGCAACGGGAGGCGGCCGCCGAAGGCATAGGCCATTTCCAGCGCCAGATCCCAGCCGGCGACCGCGCCGGGCACTGTGATGGCGGCCTCGGGTCCACGTGCCGGAGGCGTGTCATAGCCGACCTTGGTGTAACGCTCGATGGTCGCAAGGCGGCCGGCATAGCCGCAGGCCTCGATGTAGTGGATCTTGCCGCCGGGCTCGCGCACGAGCCAGAAGCCGTCGCCGCCGATGCCGTTCATATGCGGATAGACGACCGCCATCGTCGCCGCCATGCCGACCATGGCCTCAAGTGCGGAACCACCCTGGATGAGAATGTCCCTGCCTGTGCCTGCGGCGAGGTTATGGGGCGCGGCCACGGCGGCTTGAACGAAGCGGGGAGACGAGGTCATGGGGGCTCCGGTGGCAGGGCTCGATTGTTGCGCCATGCCCGAGGATGGTATAGTGGCCTCGACCAGTGGTCGAAAACCACACGAAAGACCAGAGCCGAATGCCAGCAGGATCCACCATGACCGACGCCAAGCGCATCAACTGGGACAATGCCATCACCGTGGTGAGCGTGGCGATCCTGGTCGGCACCGAGCTGATCGGCGTGTCCTGGGCCGCCGGCTGGGCGCTGGGCGGCATTCTGGGCCTGCCTCCGCTGGTCAGCCGTGGCGTCGAAGTGCTCGGCGGCCTGCTCGGGCTGTTGCTGGTGTTCTACTTCGTGCGTGCCGCGCTCAAGGTCGAGCCGTTGCGGAGCTGAGGCTCGGCGCCGTAGGCGAAGCAATCCAGTGCGTTCCTGTGACTCCTGGATTTCCGCGTCGCTACGCTCCTCGCAATGACGAGAATCTTTTTCCGGCTATTGCAACGCTCGCCCGCAAATTGCCGTTTCTATAGGTGAATGGCTTGCCGCCGCCACGTTGCTCGCCCCCGAGCACCTCTCGGCGCATGATGCCTTGTCGAAGTCTCGCCTCCGGAGCCTCCATGTCAGACCCGATCGATCGTCGTAGCTTGCTGAAATCCGCTGGCATTCTGGCGGCCACGGCTGGATTGCCGGGGGGGATCAGCGAGGCGCTGGCGGCGGAAGGTGGGCTCAGGCTCGGGCCGGCCGAACCGTTTTCCTTCGACCTGCTGAAGGATCTCGCCCGCAAGCGAGCCGCAGCGCCGTTTCAGGCACCCTTGCGTCCCGCGCCGGAGATCGTCGGCAAGATCGATTACGAAGCTTGGGGCAAGATCACCTTCGATACGGATGATGCGGTCCAGGCCAACGGCCCGGGCAAATTTCCGGTGACATTCTTTCACCTGGGCAAATTCTTCCAGAAATCCATCGAGATGAATGTCATCGACGGCACAAGGGCCCGCACGATCATCTACGACCACGATTACTTCAACATGCCCGCCAATTCAGTCGCACGGCAGTTGCCCGATGGTGTGGGCTTTGCAGGCTTCCGGGTGCAGGAGCCGCGGGACGGCAAGCTGGATTGGCGTCGCAACGATTGGGTCGCCTTTCTCGGCGCGTCCTATTTCCGCGCCATCGGCGAGTTGTTTCAATACGGCCTCTCGGCACGCGGTATCGCGCTCGATACAGCCATGCCCGACCGGACCGAAGAATTTCCTGATTTCACACGCATCTGGCTCGGGCCGGAGGACGGCGACACGATCACCGTCCAGGCACTGATGGAAGGTCCCTCCATTGCGGGCGCCTACAAGTTCCTGATGACGCGCGGCAAGGGTGTCGTGATGGATATCGAGACGGCTCTGTTCCTGCGTCGCGACATCGGCCGCTTCGGCATCGCCCCGCTGACGTCCATGTATTGGTTCTCGGAAACGCGCAAACCGACCGCCGTGGATTGGCGGCCGGAAGTGCATGATTCCGATGGGCTCTCGATGTGGACGGGCGAGGGCGAGCGCGTCTGGCGCCCGCTCAACAATCCGCCACGGACGACCGCGTCGGCCTTCACGGACACGAATCCCCGTGGTTTCGGCCTGATGCAGCGCGACCGCCGGTTCGAGAATTACGGCGACGGCGTCTTCTACGACCGCCGCCCCAGTCTCTGGGTCGAGCCCGTCGGCAGTTGGGGCAAGGGCGCGGTCCAGATGATCGAGATCCCTACCGACGACGAAATTCACGACAATATAGTCGCGATGTGGGTCCCCGAGGCGGCCGCGACGGCGGGGTCGGAATTCAACATGCATTACAAGCTGCATTGGCTGGCCGACGAACCCTTTCCGGCGCCGCTTGGCCGCTGTCTAGCGACCCGCATGGGGAACGGCGGCCAGCCCGGCCAGCCGCGTCCGCGCGGCGTGCGCAAATTCATGATCGAGTTCAAGGGCGGGCCGCTCGAGACCGTGCCCTTCGGCGTGCGTCCCGAACCGGTGTTGTCGGCCTCGCGCGGCTCGTTCTCCTATATCTTCTCGGAGCCGGTGCCGGATGGTGAGCCCGGCCATTGGCGGGCGCAATTCGACCTGACCGTCGATGGCGTCG
The DNA here is from genome assembly GCA_028290085.1 of Hyphomicrobiales bacterium. Lineage (GTDB taxonomy): Bacteria > Pseudomonadota > Alphaproteobacteria > Rhizobiales > Beijerinckiaceae > Terripilifer. Next base: position 4,204 of record JAQGKN010000284.1, on the reverse strand, counting down.
AGCCCGTTGATATGCGCTGCTATCTACGCGCCGGAAACGAGATCCTTACCGAGACGTGGCTCTATCAGTATCACCCGTTCTGAGGCACGCCATCGAGCGCCGCGCGGAAGGCGGCGCGGCGGCTTGCACGATACAGGTCCTTGTAGTCACGGCGTGACAGTTCGCCCTGTTCGATCTTCAGCTCGACGAAATGCGGGCCGTCACCGGTGAGCAGGGCCGGGATGAGGTTCTCAAAGCCTTCGAGTTCCGTCACGCGGTGCGCGTTGGCGATGCCTGCCGCACGTGCCATGCCCGCCAGATCCACATCGCGATTGGGGACGGGGTGGCCGCCATTGGCCTCATAGCTGCCGTTGCAGGCGACGATGTGCACGAAGTTCTTGGGTGCGAGCGCACCGATGGTGACGAGGGTGCCAAGGTTCATGAGCAGGCTGCCGTCGCCATCGAGCACGATGGTACGGCGCTCGGGCCGGGCGAGCGCGAGGCCGAGCCCGTAGGACGATGCGAGGCCCATCGCTCCGAACGAGAAATAGTTCAGTGCGCGTTCGCCAGTCGCCAGCCAATCGGTGGCCGACGAATAGGTGGAGACCACGATCTGGCTGGTGAGTTGGCGGGCGAGCATGGCCCAGGCTGCGCGACGATCGATCATGAGTGCACCGGCCGGCGTTCGATGAGAAAAGCGATGGGACGCGATTGCGCATAGGCGGTTTCGATGGCCGGCGCGATACAGGCGACATCGGCGTCGCGGTCGATGCGGTGATAGGCGATGCCCATGACATCGAGCAGCGGCTCAATAATGCGCACACCGAATTTCCCGGATTCGCGAGAAGGGCGGTCCGGCTCCTTGCCGAGCATGCCGATCATCATGCAGATCGGCATGGACTGGTCGCAGGCTATGGCGCGGATCGCGTTCATCGCATAGAGCATCCCGGTGTATTGGATAAGCACCAGCGCGCGCTTGTCGCCATAGGACAGGCCCGCTGCTATGGCGAGCGTTTCGTCTTCCTTGCAGACGCGGATGAGCTTCAGCGACGCATCTTGGGTGATGGGCTTCAGAAGGCCCTGGCTGGTGTGCAGATCGGGGACGGAGAGCACATAGCCGACGCGCGCCTGCTTCAGGCTTTCGATGATCGCCTCGCCATGCAGCAGCACGGCTTGCGCGGTCTGTGGAGTTGCCTCCATGTGTGTCCTCCCGATGTGGCGTGCCGCTTTGAGCGCGGCTTCGCGGGTACAGTAGCGCGCGGTTGGCGCGCGGGGCAATCGCGCTCTGGACGGCTGGTGTGCGGGGCCTATCTCCGCACAGGATGTCACGAAGGCCCAGGGGCACATGAGCAAAGTCGTCGATTTTGATGTGGTGGTGGTCGGCGCGGGCGCGGCGGGGATCGCTGCCGGACGCCGGCTGGCAGCGTCCGGCCTGACCTTCACGATACTCGAAGCGCGGGCGCGCAGCGGGGGACGTGCGCACACGGAGCAGCATGCGGGCCTGCCGCTGGACCTGGGCTGCGGCTGGCTGCATTCGGCTGATCGAAATCCGCTCGTCCGGCTGGCGGAAGAGGCGGGCTTTGCCGTCGATCGTTCGACGCCACCGTGGCAAAAGCAGGCGGATGCGCGCGGTTTTTCTGCTGAAGACCAGCAGGCCTACCGGGATGCGCAGGGCGCTTTTTTCGAGCGTATCGAAGCCGCTGCGCGCGAGCCCGAGGATCGGCCTGCCTCCGATTTTCTCGATGCGCAGGGACGCTGGAGCCCGCTCATCGAGGCAATGTCGACCTACGTCAACGGAACCGATACCGATCGCCTCTCGGTGCGCGATTTCGACGCTTACGAAGACACCGAGGTGAATTATCGCGTCTCCGAGGGTTACGGCGCGTTGATTGTGCGGCTTGGTGCGAGCCTACCGGTGCGCCATTCCTGCGTGGTGCGCCTGATCGACCATGGCGCGTGGCCGTTGCGGGTGGAAACATCAGACGGCGAGCTGCGCGCGCGTGCGGTGATAGTGACTGTTCCCACCAACGCGATTGCGCTGGGCACATTGCGATTCCGCCCTGCTCTGCCCGAACGTGTGGAGGCTGCTGCCTGTCTTCCGCTCGGCCTCGCCGACAAGTTGTTTCTGGCGCTCGATGGTGCCGAGGAATTCGATGTGGGCTCGCGTCTCTATGGCGCGACCGATACGAGCGCTACGGCCAATTATCATGTGCGGCCGTTCGGACAGCCAGTGATCGAGGCTTATTTCGGCGGGCAATTCGCCCGCGAGCTCGAGACCGGCGGCATGAAAGCCTTCGCCGATTTCGCGATTTCCCAGATCGTGGACACGCTTGGATCGTCGATGCGCGACCGCCTGCGGCCTTTGGCTTGCTCGTCATGGGCGCGCGATCCCTTTGCCTTGGGCTCTTATTCGCATGCGCTGCCCGGCCATGCGGGAGCACGCGCCGTGCTCGCTGCGCCGGTTTCCGAGCGGCTATTCTTTGCAGGAGAGGCTGTTTCTCCGCACTTCTTCTCAACCGCTCATGGCGCATGGCAGACCGGCGAGGCGGCGGCGCAAGAGGCGCTGGCCTCGCTTGCGGTCTTGCCAATCCAACGCCCGATCTTATAGTCAAGCTGAAGCTATTCTCGGACGCCCGGGAGGATGTCGGCGCGCTTCGCGCAAGTCTCGCCACGGAAGGTTGCTGCATGGGACGGCATCGTTCGGCGTTCAAGCGGGCCTTGGACCTGAAACCCAAGGTGTTTCGCCTATCCCGGTGGGTGACGCTCGGCCTGCCGATGTTACGGCGCGCCCTCAGCTTTTTTCCTGAGAAAGGCTGGCCTGCCGCCGCGCGTGTGACCATCGTTCATCGCAGCGCCTATCACTATCCCTGGTGTGCCCCCGCTCATGCAGTCGAGCTGGCGCGGGTATTTGAACAAAACGTCGACGTGTCCGTCGACTCGAGCTGGCCCCATTTCATCAGGGCGGAGCGAATCGTCGCCATCCTGAACGACATGATTGTGCCGGGACATCGGGTGACCCCCGTAGATCCGATTACGGGGCGGCAGATTTCCTCGGACCGCAGCGGCCCCGCGACCTGGAGCACGGCGCGCCCCTCGATCAGCGCACTAACAACCCATGAGGTGAGCGGCGATCTCACGATCGTCATTCCGCGCGTTGATCATTTCGGCCATCTGTTGACCGATGTCCTGATGCCGCTGTTCTTCGCCATCCAGACGATTGGTTTCACGCAGGGTCACAGACTCAATGTGGTTACGAGCGAGAGGCCGGTCGCGCTCGTTCTGGCTTTTATCAATGCGCTGAGACATGCCGGCTACAGCGTCAACCATGTCGAGACACGCACAACGCAAACGATCCTTGTACCGCGCCTGCTTTACGCCAACTGCCATACGCGGAATCTCGAACTGAAATTTGCGACGCCCGAGTCGCTGGATTTCGCGCGCACTCATCTTCTCGCGGCGTTGCCGCCTTTCGAGGGCGTATTGCCCAAACGCATTTATTTGCAGAGAGGCCGCACGCGCACTCGGCGTGTTGCCGGCGAGGCGGAGCTGATCGCGCGATTAAATGGGCTTGGCTTTGTCGCACTGGAGGGCCGCTGGAGCAATCTCGCTCAACAGATTGGCGCTTTCCATGGTGCGGACGTGGTGGTGTCCGTCCATAGCGCGGGTATGGCCAATATGTTGTGGTCACGCCCCGGGGCGCTTCTCATCGAGATCTGCGCGCAAAATGCCCGTAAATCGACGGGCCTTCACTGGGCCGCGTGCGCAGGTGCAGATTATCGCTCGCTTTTCGGCTCGGACGAGGCCGGATATCAGGATTTCTCCATCGATCCAGATGCTATATTCGCCGAAATCAACGACATCATCCAGTCGCGTGAGAACAGGCCGGCGCGCGCCGAACAAGAGCAGACGGCGATGGCACCAGAGCGGCTTGTCTGCGCTACGCCAGGCTGAATTCCCGCGCCAGCACTGCATCTGCGCGTGCCACTTCCGCACGCAACGTGAGCCAATCGCCCGTGCCTCTGACGCAGCCGACACGCGTCGGCAGTGGGCCCAAGCGCTCGATGGTTTCGCGGTAAAGCGCCCAGGAGGAGACGTCGATAGCATGGGTCTTCCCTGTGCCGGTTCGTAAAGTGAGATGGATCTGGCAGACCGCTTCAAGCGGCAAGGCATCGAGGCATGCGATCGGATCGCGATCGCGATGAATTGCGCAGGCGAGCAGCCGGTC
>JAQGKN010000658.1 GCA_028290085.1 Hyphomicrobiales bacterium | reverse complement strand
GGACTCAACGGAGCTGCATCGCATTCGCCCACCTCCAGGCACTTCGTTCGAATGGGGGTTCCGATGAGTTGCTTCCCGGTGTAGTCCGACTCCGTAAGGCCATGCTTTGCGAGAATCTTTCGCGCTGTGACCGTGATCATGTCCTGAGGAAGCGACAGCCCGACGGTCTTGCCGCGCAACTCCGAGACGTCCTTAATCCCCGGCTTCGTCACGATGCTGTAGATGGTGTTAGCTGGTCCGCCAGCGATTGCGACAGCATCCGATCCCCGCAAGCCCCCGGTGACTAAGTAGGGCGTGGCCGTGCTGCTAATATCGACAGTTTTCCTGTCCAAGGCGGTAATCATGTGGTCGACCCCGGGGAGCGGCACGTAGTCGACCGACAGGCCCTCCTTCTGGAAGAGCCCCTTCTCCTGCGCGATATAAAGGGGGGTCGATTGAAAAAGCTGCATCGACGCGGCGATCACCCCTAACCGCAATTTGGTCGGCTCGGCGTTGGCAAGGGAAGACCCTAGGAAGATCATTGTGCCAGCGAGTAATATCGAAGGTATCCGAAGCATGTCACACCTCTTGATTTCAGCAGGCGCAAGGAAGATCGCGCAAAGGCGTGGGAGCAACTCACGGGTACCCCGGAAATGTTCCGAAGGACCCGAATCCCCACTGGCTCCTAAGTGTGTCCTTGGGCCAATTTTTGGGACGCAAGGGGCGCTCCTCGTGCCAAGGGCGCGGCTCCCAGTGGCCCATGGTCTCGTCCTTCATTTGATCTAGCTCCGCAAAAAGCTCGACGCGAATGTCGTCCGAATTGCGGTGGTAGGCAGCAATGTTGTGGCCCACGACGTGACGCTGCGGACCCCAGACAAGCTGAATCTTCTTTTTGGTCAACAGGTCGCAGGCGTTGTGGATCTCGCCCCGGTCACGCAATTCGAATGCGATGTGATGGAGAGCCTCGTCTTCGTATCTCACGAAATTGAGGGTGTGGTGATCTACGCCGCAACGCAAAAACGAAAAGTGATCCCCAATCCAATCTGACACACGGAATCCAAGGATGTCGCAATAGAAAGCGGTCAGCTTCTGGGGGTCTTTGACCCTATAGGCGACATGGCCGAACTTTATCGGGTCGACGCCACCGTCACCTTCGTCATCGGCCGCGAACTCATATTCGGAGTAGACCTCGACGAGCGTTCCCTTTGGATCGCGGAACGCGATTGCATCACGGACCCCAGGGGAAATATCCTTCCGGAACTCGCTGTGCACGCCGTGCGACCGAAGCTTTGCGGCGATCTCACCTAGATCGCTTCCGGGCGCAACCTGAAACGCGATCTGTGGCATATGACCCTTTTCAGACCCGCGCTCAAGAAAAACGCATTCCTGTCCGAGCCGGGTCGCAAGGCATGCGCGGTCCTTGCCTTGATCAACAACCGTCAGGCCAATGACCTGCGTCCAGTAGTCGATCTGTTGTTCGAGGTCGGGTGTGGTGAAGGTCGCATGCCCGAGCCGCTTGACCTGAATCATCGCTAAGCACCTTTCTAGTATAATGGTTAGTTCAGCGCCTTTCTAAGGCGGTCGACCACGGTTTGCGGAACGGAGTCGAGCTGGCTGATAAATCCGGCAATTTCTTCACCCGATACAGGCTCAACGTCGAACCCCAGGCGTTGCGCGTCCGCCACAAACTGCGGGTCTTTCATGGTTTCCATGAAAGCTTTCCGAAGAATTTCGACACGTCCGCCGGGCACGCCCGGGGGCAGAACGAATGGGTACGCGCTCTTGAACTTTAAAGCGTAAGCGCGCAATGCAGCGCGGGCCTCCTCGTCGGGCGCGAGTTCAACCGCGGTCGGCACGTCGGACAGGTCTGCAATTCGTTCGGTTCCGAATTGGAGAAGAACTCTCGCCTTGTGATCCGCGACCCAATCGGATTTACCAGCAAGACTCGAATAGTTCGCGGTTCCTCCATCGACCTCTCCGCGCTCCCCAGCCATGAAAATGTCATTGACCGCGTTATAACCAGGAACGACTTCAAGCGTTGTGCCGAGAAACTCATTCGACAGCTTTGGAAGGATGTAGTTGTCCGCGCCAAAGGACGTCGAGCCCATGATGGCCTTGCGCGTCTTAAGATCGGCTGCGTTGTTGAACGAACTGCCGTGCCAGACCCACAAGATTTGCGGCTGTTGCGTCGGGGAGCCGATGAACGCCATTTTCGAAAGATCGAAGCTGGCAACGCCACCTTCTCTCGTCAGCATTTTTAAACGCGGCTCGAGAACAATGCCGTTGATGGGCAAGCCCATTACCGTTCCATCGCGCGGCTGCTTGTTGTAGAGCGTATTCATCATGACAAGGCTGCCTGCACCCGGCATGTTCTCAACGGTAACGCCCGGCGCGCCTGGTATATGCCGCCCCAAGCTGGCGGCGAGCGCGCGTGCGACAAAATCATAAGCTGCGCCGGGGGCTGTCGCGACGATAATCCGCAACGTTTTGCCTTTGTAGAACTCTGTTCCCGATTGCGCCTTAGCGTGGGACGCGGACATCACGAATGGCATAAGGGCGCTCAGAATCGCAGCTTTGGCGCTCCAGCGCCATGTGCGGGCGGCCTCTAACCGGAGTGATCTTCTCCCATCCGCGACGAACGTTTTCACGTTTATTCCTCCCCATTTTTTGTCCATTACTCGACTTTGTGCACAAAATCCGGTACGCGTGCAAGACCTTTTTGATTTCAATGATGTTGCACGTAAATCATTTTTGTGCACGATTAGGCAGGGATCGGTTTTGAAGAAAGTGTGCTTCGACCACGCGAAAAACGCGCTCTGCGCGCGCGAGAGATTGTCGGGGTGGGTAGTGAAACGCTTCACTGATTTCTTAAAACGACCTACGTCGCCACTCGGATCGGCGGGACGTCACGGCCAGATGTGAACTCGAGTCGCTTAACCAGAGCGTCGCGATGGCCGCTGATCCCGCATTTAACAAACATGGAGTGCCAAATGGAGCTGTCTTCCAACCCGATGCGTCTCGCGTCGATCCAGACCGATCGAGGACTGGCCGCGGCTGTCATTCTCGGTCAACAGGTCTTCGAAATCGCTGCCGTGACCGGTCGCTACGAAGACAATTCTATGTTGCGGGTCATCTCAGATTGGCAGGAGACCCGTGCTCGGTTGAGGTTGGCCCTCAACACGCACACCAGCGAGGGCCGCAAACTGCAAGACGTCAAGCTGGCAGCGCCCATCGGAGATCCCGGAGGCATCTACTGTGCTGGTGCCAACTACTCCGATCACG
>JAQGKN010000247.1 GCA_028290085.1 Hyphomicrobiales bacterium | reverse complement strand
AAAGGAAGCTGCAGAACGTCTTGGTCCGAAGGTTACGGCTGCGATTGTCGTGATCGACAATGCGACCGGCGAAATCCGCGCGCGCGTCGGGGCGGCCGATTACTTTGCACCTGAGAGAGCAGGGGCGCTCGACATGACCCAGGCGCTGCGCTCGCCCGGCTCAGCGCTGAAGCCGTTCATTTATGCGCTGGCCTTCGAGAACGGCATCGCGCATCCCGAAACCGTACTCGACGACCGCCCATCACGCTTCGGCCTCTATGCGCCTGAGAATTTCGACCTGACGTTTCAGGGACAAGTGACAGCACGCATCGCGTTGCAGAACTCACTCAACATTCCAGCGATCGTGTTGCTCAACGAGGTCGGCACCGCGCATTTCCTCGCTCGCCTGCGCAATGCGGGCGCCCATATCGCGCTCTCGTCCGAGGCTGCGCCGGGACTTGCCGTCGGGTTAGGGGGCTTGGGCATCACGCTTACCGATCTCGCTCGCCTCTATTCGGGGCTGGCCCGGGGAGGTTCGGCACCAGACCTTGTCGAAAGGCTCGATATGCCGCCGCCCCAGCACCAGGAGAGGCGCATCGCGGAGCCTGTCGCCAGCTGGTATGTCGCCGACATTCTCCGTGGCGCTCCGCCGCCGGCCAATTCTGCCTCAGGTCGCATCGCCTTCAAGACTGGCACGTCCTACGGCTATCGCGACGGCTTCGCGGTCGGATTCGATCGCAAGACGACGATCGCCGTCTGGTTCGGCCGTGCCGACAACGGCGCTGTGCCGGGTTTGATCGCGCGTCAGGTCGCAGCACCCGTGCTGTTCGACGCCTTTGCACGCGCCGGGGCGGATTACGAGCCGGTTCCGCGTCCGGCTGGTGCGCTGGTGGCGCGTACGACGCAACTACCGCCACCGTTGCGCCATCTACGCAGGGATGCGCCCAAGACGCTGGAAGCAGTGCGGACCGCGCAATTGAAGATCGCATTTCCGCCCGATGGCGCACGCGTGGATCTCGGGCTGCGCGATGGCGCGCCGTCGGCGCTCTCATTGAAGGCGCAAGGCGGCGTCGCGCCATTCACATGGATGATCAATGGCGCGCCCATGGGTTCGCCGGACCTGCGCCGCCAGACGACCTGGCAACCCGATGGGGCAGGCTTCGCGCGTGTCTCGATCATCGACGCCAAGGGTGCGAGCGACAGCGTGATGGTGCGGCTGGATTAACGTCGAAGCGCTGCTGTCATTGCGAGCGAAGCGACGAAGCAATCCAGGAGTCGCAAGACCGTACTCGATTGCTTCGCTTCGCTCGCAATGACGGCAACGCGGTTCGTGCCGAGGTCCGGCAAGTCATGCAAAGGTCGCCGGTAAAACACTCACCTAGAGTGAAGGGGAATATCAGCCCCACACCCCGGATTCGCATAAGGTATATTATGGAACCTAACTGAATACCCGCCAGGCGTCTCAGCCGTCTACGTCGGAGTCTTCCAGCCGCCGAGCCAGCACCTTGTCGATCCTTCGTCCGTCCAGATCCACGACCTCGAAGCGCCAGCCCAGCGTCTCGATATATTCGCCTGTGGCTGGCAAATGGTGCAGTTTGTCGATGATGAGCCCGGCGACTGTCTCATAGGCACGCGTGCGTGGCAGGTTGATGCCGAGTTGGTCCGACATTTCATCGACTGGCATCCAGCCCGCCAGCAGCCAGCTTCCGTCATCACGCTCGACGGCTTCGGGCTCGGCGGTTCCTTCATCGGACTTGAAGGCGCCTGCGATGGCGTCGAGAATATCGGCCGGCGTCACCAGCCCTTCGAAATGGCCGTATTCGTCGTGGACGAGCGCGATCGGCACCGAGGCTTCACGCAGGACGTTCAGGGCCTCCAGCGCATCGATCCGGTCCGGCAGCACCGGCGCCGCGCGAACGAAGCTTCGCAAGTTGACCGTTTCGCCGCGCATATAGGCTGGCAGGAGCTCGCGCAGTTGCAGTATGCCGACAATGTTGTCCGACGAGCCTTCACCGACCGGAAGCCGCGAATGCGTCGTCTGGATCAGCTTGGCGCGGATCGCGTCGTCGTCCATGGCCAGGTCGATCCAGTCGACGTCGGTGCGAGGCGTCATCACGGCGCGTACGGCTCGGTCGCCGAGCCGCAGGACGCCCGAAATCATTCGGCGTTCGTCCACTTCGATGATGCCGGCGCTGGTCGCTTCCTCGACCATGTTCTTGATCTCTTCTTCGGTCACGACGGTGGCAGGTGCTTCGCCCAGCCCCATGAGTCCGAAGATCAGGCGCGAGGATGCGTCCAGGATCCAGACGACGGGTGCCCCGATCCGCGACAGCAAGAGCATGCCGGGCGCGACCGTGCAGGCAATGCCTTCTGGATGGCGCAAAGCCAATTGCTTTGGCACCAATTCTCCAATCACAACAGATAGATACGTGATCGCGCTAATGACGATACCATAGCCCAGCGGGTCCGCGATCCAGGCCGGTACGTTGCGATCGCGCAAGATGGTCACGAGATCCGCGCCGAGTGCTGCGCCGGAAAACGCGCCTGCCAGAACGCCGATCAGCGTGATGCCGATCTGCACGGTAGAGAGAAACTTGCCTGGGTTTTCGGCGAGCATCAGCGCAGTACGCGCGCCCCGGCGGCCTGAATCTGCCAAGACCCTGAGACGCGAGGCGCGCGCGGAAACCAGCGCGAGTTCGGAAAGAGCAAAAACACCGTTCAGCGCTATCAAAAGCGCAGCAACCAGTAATTCGAGCAAGGGGAGGTAAACGCCCGCCTGACGGGCTCCTTCTGTGATGCGTCGAACCTTAGCGCATGTGGTCTGCCGCGCATAGATTGCGGGGGCAACGTCCCTGCCCGGTTAAAACTCGATGCGCATTCCGTCGTAGGCAGGCTCTACATTGTGAGGCAGTTCCTGGCGTAGCCGCTCGAAGTCGAGATCCGTGTGCAGGTTGGTGACGATGGCGCGGCGCGGTTTGAGCTGCCGGATCAGTTCAAGCGTCTCTGATAGCGACAGGTGGCTCGGATGGCGCATATAGCGCAGCGCATCGACGATCCAGATGTCGAGCCCTTCGAGAAATGTCCAGCTTTCGCGCGGCACGGCGTTGAGATCAGGCGTGTAAGCGACATCGCCGAAGCGGAAGCCGAGGGCGTCGACCTCGCCGTGTTCCAAGCGAAACGGCATAGCCTCGATCTTCCCGCCGGGCCCGTCGATCGCGCAGGCGTGGCCCGGCGTCAGGTGGCGCACGTCAAGCAACGGCGGATATTGGCTGCCTGCAGGCGTCTCGAAGACATAGGCGAATTTGGTGCGCAAATCTTCGGCGGTCGGGTCGTCCATGAACATCTCGATGCGCTTGCGCATGGAAATGACGAGCGGACGCACATCGTCGATGCCGTGCGTGTGGTCCGCATGGGCGTGTGTCATGAGAATGCCGTCGAGGCGCGTGACTTCGGCTGCCAGCAATTGCTCGCGCAGGTCTGGCGACGTATCGACGAGCGCGACCGTGCGGCCTTCGCCCTTCGTGCGTTCGACGAGAATCGAGCACCTGCGGCGCCGGTTTTTCGGGTTAGTCCGATCGCACGCTCCCCAATCGCCGCCGACCCGCGGAACACCGCCGGACGAGCCGCAACCGAGGATGGTGATCGCCATGCTCATGGGGCGGCGCTCTCCAGCGGCGGCATTTTGGAGAAGAGCCGCAGCACATTGGCCGTTGTCGCCCGCGCCAGTTCGTCCGGGCTGACGCCTTTCACTTCGGCCAGCACGGCTGCAGTGGACGCCACATAGGCAGGCTCGTTGCGCTTGCCGCGATATGGCACCGGCGCCAGGAACGGCGCGTCGGTTTCAACGAGGATGCGATCCAGCGGCACGTCGCGTGCGATGGCCCGCAGTTCTTCGGAGTTCTTGAAGGTAACGACACCCGAGAACGACACGTAAAGCCCGAGTTCGAGGCCTGTTTCGGCCAGTGCGCGCGATGCCGTGAAGCAATGGAGCAGGGCTTTGAAAGCCCCCTTCCCCATTTCCTCACGCAGGATCTCAGCCACATCGTCGTCGGCATCGCGCGCATGAATGACGAGCGGCAGGCCGGTTTCGCGTGCCGCCTCTATATGCGTGCGGAACACGCGCTTGGCGATATCGCGCGGGCTGCGATCATAATGATAATCGAGGCCCGCTTCCCCGATGCCGATGCAGCGCGGGTGGCTCGCCAGTTCGACGAGGCGGCTCAGCGGAATATCGGGCTCTTCATGCGCCTGATGGGGATGCGTGCCGACGGTGAACCACACATTGTCATAGGCTTCAGCGATAGCGCGATAGTTGTCGTAACGCGCGACATGCGTGGAAATGGTGATGAGCCGTGCAACTCCGGCCGCGCGTGCGCGCTCGACTACGGCATCTCGCTCGGGCGCGAAATCCGGGAAATCGAGGTGGCAATGGCTGTCGATCAGCATCAGGCCTTGCCTCCCTCAGTGCTCTCCGGCTCGACATAGCGCGGGAAAATCGGCGCCGGCGCGGGCAACTCGCGTCCGGCGGTCAGAGGAAACTGGGCGCCGGTATGCGCGAAGTCGCGCGCATCCGCATCGACGCCGAGCAGATCGAGCAGCTTGCATGTGGCGGCCGGAATGACCGGCTGCGCGAGGATGGCTACGTTGCGCAGCACTTCGGCTGTCACATAAAGGATCGTCGCCATGCGCTCGGGATCGGTCTTGCGCTTCACCCAGGGCTCTTCGGACGCAAAGTAGCGATTGGCCTCTGCCACAACGCGCCAGATTTCAGCCAGCATGTGGTGAAGGGCGAAATCGTTCATCGCCATGCGCGCCTTGTCGGCGAGGCCATAGGCGTCGTCGAGAATGGCGACATCGGCCTCGGTCAAAGTCGCGGCTTCCGGCACGCGGGCGTCGCAGTTCTTGTTGATCATCGACAGGGAGCGCTGCGCGAGATTGCCGAGATCGTTGGCAAGATCCGCGTTGATACGATTGACGATGGCCTCGTGCGAGTAATTTCCATCCTGTCCGAAGGGCACTTCGCGCAGGAAGAAATAGCGCAGCTGGTCGACGCCGTAGTGATCGGCGAGTGTGAAGGGGTCGATCACATTGCCGACCGACTTCGACATTTTCTCCCCGCGATTGAACAGGAAGCCATGCACGACGATCTGTTTCGGCAGTTCGATACCGGCCGACATCAGGAAGGCGGGCCAATAGACCGCGTGGAAGCGCGTGATATCCTTGCCGATGACATGCGCGTCCGCAGGCCAGAATCGGGCACGCTCGGCGCTGGCGTCGGGGAAGCCCGTGCCCGTGATGTAGTTGGTGAGCGCATCGACCCAGACATACATGACGTGGCGCGGATCGCCGGGCACCGGCACACCCCAGTCGAATGTCGTGCGGCTGATCGACAGGTCATTCAGGCCGCGCTTCACGAAGGCAACGATCTCGTTTCGGTATTTGTCGGGCGTGACGAAATCGGGCTGCGCTTCGTAATGGGCGAGCAGCCGGTCCGCGTACGCCGAGAGCTTGAAGAAATAGCTCTCTTCCTCGACCCATTCGACAGGCGTGCCGGTCGGTGCATAGCGCTTGTCGTCGCGGATGGTCAGTTCGCTCTCGTCGAAATAGGCTTCGTCGCGCACCGAGTACCAGCCGGAATATTTCGACAAATAGATGTCGCCGCGCGCCTTCATGCGCTCCCAGATTTCCTGGGCGGCGGCACGATGACGATCCTGCGTTGTGCGCACGATATCGTCGGCACGGGCATTAAGCTTTTCGCCCATAGCCTCGAATTGGGCCGCCGTGCGGTCGGCGAGAGCCTGCGAGGTGATGCCCTCGCGTTGCGCCGTCTGCTGCATCTTCAGGCCATGCTCGTCCATGCCGGTGACGAAGAGCACGTCGCGTCCGTCGAGGCGGTGGAACCGCGCGATGGCGTCGGTCGCGATGCGCTCATAGGCGTGGCCGATATGGGGCGCGCCATTGGCGTAGGGGATGGCGGTGGTGATGTAGAACGTCTGGCGCGCAGCCATCGGGAAATCCTGTCCGGTTTTCGGCGCGCCATTACGCACGAGCGGTGCGCGCTGCGGCGGCGAGGTCGGAAAAGATCGACAGGATCAGAGGTCTTCTGTCGAGATTATACGCCTCGGTTTCGCGCGCGGACGCGGCGATCTTCTCCCATACCTGCGCGTAGGGCGCAAGGCGGGCGGGCGCGTCTGTCGCGGCTGCGTGCACGGTTGCGTCGAGCCAGTCGAAGACGGTGGTCAGCGTGGTCTCGAAATCCTCCTGCCCGTCTCGGCCCACTAGAATGTCGGCGAGATCGTGCACCTCAACCCAATCGACGGCGGGTAAACGCGCCAGCAAAGCCTCGAGCCTGCGCGCCAGAGCCAGCCCCTTGCCTTCGAGCAGCCGCATAGCTTCGCGAACCGAGCCATTGCCGCGCTCGGCGGCCGCGTTGAGATCGTCGGCGGTCGCGCGCGACCAGGGCTCTCCGGCCTGTTTCATGGCGCGAACGACGTCCGTCGCCTTCAAGGGTTCGAGGTGCAGCATCCGCGAGCGTGAGCGGATGGTGGGGAGCACATGGGCCGGGCGGTGCGCGACCATCAGGAAGAGCGAGCGGGCGGGCGGCTCCTCGATGAGCTTCAGCAGCGCGTTGGCACTGGTCTTGTTGAGATCGTCGGCGGCATCGAGCAACGAGATGCGCCAGCCACCCTCCCCCGCCGCCTGCCGGAACAGATCCATCAAGCGCCGCACGTCGGGCGCGCGGATTTCGGTGAAGAGTTTCTTGGTCTTTGGATCCCATTCGCGACGGGTCAGCGTGAGATCGCCATGCGACAGCGACGCGATACGCCGTGCCGCTGGGTGATCGGGGGGAACGGAAAGGTCCGTGGCGTTGCGCACCTCGGCCATGGTGGAGTCTGGATTGGCCAGAACGAAACGCGCGAAATGCCAGGCGAGCGTCGCCTTGCCGATACCCTCACGACCGCCGATGATCCAGGCTTGGGGCAAGCGGTTGGAGCGATAGGCTTCCAGCAATTGCGCCTGCGCGGCGTCGTGGCCGAACACTTCTTTCGTCATGCGCGGGTGCGGCGCCTGAAGAAAGCGGTCGCTCTCGGGGATCGTTTCGTCGCGAGGGGGGCGGCTCATGCTTGTGTCCGCTCCAACAGCCGTTGTTCGACCGCGCGCCAGATGCCGGCGGCAACAATGTCCATTGGTTGGGTGGCGTCGATCACGACGCAGCGCTCCGGATGTGCCGCCGCAATGGCCAGAAAACTTTGCCGCAAGGCGCGGTGGAAGCTCACATCCTCCGCCTCGAAGCGATCGACCTCGCCGCCACCGCGTCGCTTGCTGGCGCGGGCCAGCCCCTCTTCGACTGGCAGGTCGAGGATGAGCGTCAGGTCCGGCTGCGTGTCACCGACCGTGATGGCCTCGAGCCCGTCGATGAAACTGTCGGCCAATTTGCCCGAGGCGCCCTGATAGGCGCGGGTCGAGTCCGCGAAACGGTCGCAGACGACAAAAGCGCCGCGCGCCAGTGCCGGGCGGATCAACTTGTCGAGATGATCAATGCGCGCCGCCGAGAAGACGAGGGCTTCTGCCGCCGGGCCAAGCGGTGCGACGAGGCCGGCGAGCAGCGCCTCGCGAAGGGCCTCCGCATTGGGCGAGCCGCCGGGCTCCCGCGTCGCGACCGTTTCAATGCCGCGCGCTTGCAGGGCTGCGACGAGTTTGCGGACCTGGGTCGATTTCCCAGCGCCCTCCCCGCCCTCGAAAGTGATGAATCGTCCGCGTGTTGTGCTCATCAATTCTTCAAAACATATTTGCGGAAAAGGCCGAGACCGAGTTCCAGACTCGCATCGACAGCGCGTTGCGACAACGTGCCGACGTCAACGGTTTCTGCTGCCTGCAACGGCGCCTCGAGAGCCAAGGTCTTACCACGCATGATGC
>JAQGKN010000211.1 GCA_028290085.1 Hyphomicrobiales bacterium | reverse complement strand
ACGGCCCCTCGGGCGCCGGCAAGTCGACACTGCTGCGCATGCTGCACGGCAATTACAAATGCTCGCACGGCCAGATTTTCATTCGGCATGGTGCGAAGATGATCGACATCGTGACTGCCGATGCGCGGCAGATACTGGAGATCCGTCGCAACAGCATGTCGTATGTGAGCCAATTTCTGCGGGTCATTCCGCGCGTCACCGCGCTCGACATCGTCAAGGAGCCTCTCGTGGCCCTTGGTGTTTCATCGGCGCAGGCCGAGTCGCGGGCGGTGGCCATGCTTGAACGCCTCAATATTCCCGAAAACCTTTGGCGGCTGGCGCCCGCGACTTTTTCGGGCGGCGAACAACAGCGCATCAATATCGCGCGCAGCTTCATAGCTGTGACACCCCTGATGCTGCTCGACGAGCCGACGGCCTCTCTCGACGCTGGAAACAGGGATGTCGTGATCGCGCTGATCGAGGAGACCCGCGCAGCCGGCTCAGCCGTCATCGGCATTTTCCACGACGAGATTGTACGCTCGCGCATTTCCATGCGCAGGATCGACATCAACGCCTACAAGGCTGCGGAGGCCGCATGAACGAGACGATCCTCACGAACGCACGTATCGTCCTCGATAACGAAGTCATCGACGGGACCATCGTATTCCGGGGCACAACGATCGCGTCTGTGGATCAGGGCCGCTCCGCGCTGCCAGCCGCGCTGGATATCGAAGGCGACTTCATCATCCCCGGCATCATCGAGATGCATACCGACAATATGGAAAAGCATTTTGTGCCGAGGCCCGGTGTGTTCTGGCCCAATCGGCTCGCAGCCGCGCTCGCGCACGATGCCCAGATGGCAGCAGCCGGTGTGACGACCGTCTACGACTCGATTGCTTGCGGGTCCATTTATGGACAGAAGGATTATCGCAGGATTATCTTTCCCCACATGATCGCGGCGATCGGGGAAGGGACAGCCAGCGGCGCCTTCCGCGTCGATCATCGCATTCACCTGCGCTGCGAGGTTCCGGCCGAAGATATTCTTGCCGACATCGAGCCGCATCTCGACAGCCCGCTCGTGCATCTGGCTTCCCTCATGGATCACACGCCCGGACAAAAGCAGTGGCGCAACATCGAGCACCTGAAGACCTACAATCTCGGCTCGGGTGAAAAGACACTCGAGCAATTCGATCACGAGGTTGCAGTCAAGATGGAGACAGGCCCGGCCCTGTTCGCGCAAAACTGGCCGCTTATCGTGGCCATGCTGCAGGCACGCGACATTCCGATTGCAACACACGACGACACGACGCAGGCCGACGTCGAGCTCGGCGTCTCCGTAGGCGCGCGCATCTCCGAATTTCCGACGACCCACGAAGCGGCCAGACACGCCCGAAAATTGGGCCTGGGAACAGTTGCGGGAGCCCCAAATGTCGTGCGTGGCGGCTCTCATTCGGGCGGCGTGTCCGCGACGGAGCTCGCACTCGAAGGTACGTTGGACGGGCTTTCATCCGACTATGTTCCGAGCAGCCTTTTGCAGGCCGTCACGTGCCTCCACAACGAACACGGCATTCGACTTCCACAGGCGGTCGCCATGGTCACGCGCAACATGGCCGACCTGCTCGGCTTGAAAGATCGCGGCCGTATCCGCGAAGGATTGCGGGCGGACCTCATGCGATTTCGTCTGATCGGTTCCACGCCGGTCATACGCACGTTATGGTGTAACGGCTTGCGGGCATTTTGAGGCTCAAATGACGGCACCTCGTTACGCCATCTATTTTGCACCTCCATCCGAGGATCCGCTCTGGTCCTTCGGCAGCCGCGTTCTCGGCTACGATGCAGAGACGGGAGAGGATACAGGCCTCCTGTGCCCTCCGGGCTTCACGTCGGACGTCTGGCGGGAGCGAACCTTCGAACCACGGCGGTATGGCTTTCATGCGACGCTGAAAGCACCGTTCCATCTTCGCGACGACACGAGTGAAGACGAACTCGTGCATGCGATGTGCGATTTCGCAAACCAAGGTGAGGCATTTTCGATCGCGGGACTGCGCGTGTCAGCCATTGGCTCATTCGTCGCGCTCATCCCGAGCGATGCGGACGGTGCGCTCGAAGACCTGGCAGCATCAGCCGTGACATTTTTTGATCGCTTCCGCGCACCGCTCGCAGAAGCTGATCTTGCACGCCGCCTCGCATCGCCACTGACGGATCGTCAGCGCACCTATTTGAAGCGTTGGGGATACCCGTATGTGATGGAATATTTCCGCTTCCACATGACGCTATCAGGCGCCCTGCCCCCCGATGAGGGAACCCGGGCGCGCGAGGGACTCCAGTTCATGTACACCGAAGCAACAGCGGATTCTGCGCTGCGGGTCGGGTGCATCTCGATCTTCAAGCAGGCGAGACGCGACGGACGGTTCAAGATACTTGCGCGGGCATCGTTGCGTCATGCGCACAATCCAGAAGCGCTCCCGTGAACAGGCGGCACCCATGATCCAGCGGCCCGTCATTGCAAATCGATCTGACTTCCGCCGTCACGGTCTCCACGTCCGGCTGCCGCGCGAGACGGGCCTCGATGTCCTCCCTCGTCTCACGACCTCTTGCGGCAATGCGTTCCGCGAGAACGGACGGGGACGCTGTGACATGCAGGACGACAACGGAAAGTCCCATAGCCTCAGCATTTTTTATAATCGACCGCGACGCGTTGGCGACGACAATGTGGCCCGTTGCGAGATCGTTGCCCAGGGCGATTGGCAATCCGTAGCAAAGACCATGCGCGCACCAGTGCAGCAAAAAGCCGCCCTGGTTTCTGATCTCATCGAATTCGCCAGGCGTGACGGTGTCGTGATCTTCGTCCCGAGCAATTCGCGTGATCACGCGGCGTGCAAACACAAAGCGATCATCGTCAGCGAGATCGGCACGCGCCCGGTCGAGAAGCGAATCCTTGCCGGCGCCCGAGGGCCCGACCACGAGGACGAGCTTGCCCGGAACTATTAGACAGTTTTGAAAAGGAGCGGACGACATGACGGCCAAGAAGCTTGGGATGACACCGACCATTGACCCGACGGCTCTCGTGTCGAAATCGACACTTGGGCACTACACGGAGATCGGGGCGCGCACGAAGGTCGTTGAAACAACGCTCGGCGACTACTCCTACATCGTGAATGACGGAGATGTCATTTACACGACAATCGGCCGCTTCTGCTCCATTGCAGCCCAGGTACGGATCAATCCCGGCAACCACCCGATGTGGCGAGCCACCCAATCGCATTTCACCTACCGCGCGAGTGCCTATTTCGACGGTGTCGAGGATGATGCCGCCTTCTTTGATTGGCGCCGCCAGCACGCCGTCACCATAGGACATGACGTCTGGATCGGGCACGGCGTGGTGATCCTCGCGGGACGCAAGATCGGGAATGGCGCGGTCATTGCCGCGGGCGCTGTCGTCAGCAAGGATGTGGAGCCCTACACGATCGTGGGCGGGGTCCCTGCGCGCGAAATCGGCAGACGCTTCCCGGCTAACATTGCCGAGCGCCTGCAGGCGACCGCCTGGTGGGATTGGGATCACGAAACGCTGAAAGCGCGCATCCCCGATTTCCGTAATCTACCGATCGAGGCGTTTCTGAATAGCTATGGCTGAGATGAAGCTGATGCGGCTCTATCCACGCAATGCCGCTTATCTGAAAAAAGTCCGCCCGGTCCTTGAACGTAAAAACGCCCCGGAGTTTTCACTCACGGGGCGTTTTGGTGATGTTTGGTTGC
>JAQGKN010000208.1 GCA_028290085.1 Hyphomicrobiales bacterium | reverse complement strand
GCGAACAGATCCTTTGCTGCTGCGCTCTTTGCGCCAGCCTTGGTGAGAGACGCGGCGTAGACACCCGTCAGCTGCATCGTGTCGGGCATAAATCCCGCGATTTCGACGCCGGGGACAGGCACGATCTCGCTCGCCTGGCCAAACCCCATCGCCACGGTGCCGTTGACGACCTCCTTCATGACCTCAAGGCCGCCCTTTCGCAGCACGGCCTTGGATTTCACCTCGTCGGTGATGCCGAGCTCATTGAGTACCTTGGCAAAGAAGATACCCGTGGTGGCGCCGCTGGCCGGGTCCGCGTAGCCAAAGGACGGCGTGGAGAGCAGGACAGCCCTGAGCTTTTCGGGCTTGGAAATATCGGGCTTCTTGCTGCCCGTTTTCACGGCGACTGCAATGCGCACACGCCCCACGACCTTCGGGTAATCGGACGCCACCTTGCCGTCGTCGGCCAGCCCATGTAGTCCCTTTAAAGAGGACAAGGCGATATCCGCCGGCTCGCCAGCCGCAATCTTGGTCTCCACGGCCCCGGCGGTGCCGTAGGTGGCGATCACCTTGTTACCCGTCTCCTTTTCGAAGGCGGTGACGATCTGCGAGATGGAACCCTGCACCGCGCCAGCAGCGAAGACGCGAACCTCCTCCGCATTCGCGGACGCGCAGAAGGTGCTTGCCGCAAAGGCGGCGGCAACGGCAAAGGCGTTTCGGACGAGGGTCATGGCGTTTCCTGAGGTTTGGTCCTTTGTTCTGCGCCTCCGATCTTGCCAGAGGATGAAAGGACCACAAGCTTTATGAACCTTCGTCTTAGACGCCGGCGATTTTCTTGACATCGGTGCGCAGCGGCTACCCAATTCCGGCACGAAGCCACGAAGCTTCGACCTGGGAGGACGAGTGACATGACGAGCTCGAGACGAGATCTGATGAGGGTCGCCGGTGGTGCAGGCCTTATGGCCGCCGCTGCAGGCGTCGCCCCCGCGCAGGCGCAGGCTGGCCCCAAATCCATTTTCCCGGTGAGCGTCACCACCATTCCGATTGTTGGATCGACCGATGTGTTCCCGGTCCGCCGCATCTATTGCATCGGGCGCAACTACGCCGCCCATTCCCGCGAAATGGGCTCCGACCCCACGCGCGAGCCACCGTTCTTTTTCCAGAAGCCGACCGACGCGATCCAGAACGTGAAGATCGGCGAGGTGGCCGACCACCCCTACCCGTCCCTCACCAAGAATTATCACTACGAGGTCGAACTGGTCGCGGCGCTGAAATCGGGTGGGAGAAACATCCCCATCGAAACCGCGCTGGAGCATGTCTACGGCTACGCGGTGGGCCTCGACATGACACGCCGCGACCTGCAGCGCGCGATGGGTGACGAGAAAAAGCCCTGGGAAATCGGCAAGAGCTTCGACATGTCCGCCCCGCTCGGCCCCATTCACCCCGTCGACAAGGTAGGCCACTTCACGAAGGGCGCCATCACGCTCACTGTCAACGGACAGGTGAAACAGAAGGCCGATCTCTCCTTCATGCTCTGGAGCGTCGCCGAGCAGATCTCGAAACTGTCGGAGGCTTTTGAACTGAAAGCGGGCGACATCATCTATTCAGGGACGCCTGAAAACGTCGGCCCCGTGGTCAAGGGCGACGTGCTGGTGTGCTCGATCGAGAAGCTGCCAGATATGTCGGTAAAGATCGTGTGAGGATTGAGCGGTCCTTTGCTCCCGGTAGGGAAGGAACGCGATCAGTTGCCGTCATTGCGAGCGGAGCGAAGCAATCCAGTGCGGTCGCGTGACTTGTCGATTACCGCGTCGCTTCGCTCCTCGCAATGACGGCCTGCTCTGTTTGCATGAAGCCAACGCCGCCCAGCTTCTCCCGGTGGGAGAAGCTGTCAGCGGAGCTGACCGATGAGGGGTTACGATCTCTGTTCTGAGAAAGAGAAACCCCTCATCCGGCCGTTTCACAGCCACCTTCTCCCAATGGGAGAAGGGTAGAAGTCCCCTTAACGAGAGAACTTCTTGTACTTCAACCGATGCGGAATCACGGAATCGATCCCCAAACGGCGCTTCTTGTCTTCCTCGTAATCCTGGAAGTTGCCCTCGAACCATTCGACATGGCTGTCGCCTTCGAAGGCCAGGATGTGGGTCGCGATACGGTCGAGGAAGAAGCGATCATGGCTGATGATCACGGCGCAACCGGCGAAGTCGGTGAGCGCGTCTTCGAGCGCACGCAGCGTGTCGACGTCGAGATCGTTGGTCGGTTCGTCGAGCAGCAGCAGGTTGGCGCCGGTCTTCAGCATCTTGGCAAGATGAACGCGATTGCGCTCACCGCCCGAGAGCATTCCGACCTTCTTCTGCTGGTCGCCGCCCTTGAAGTTGAAGGTCGAGCAATAGCCGCGTGAGTTCATCTCGCGCTTGCCGAGATAGATGATATCGTAGCCACCCGACACTTCTTCCCAGACGGTCTTCTTGCTGTCGAGCGCGTCGCGCGACTGATCAACATAACCGAGCTTCACGGATTCGCCGATGGTGATCGAACCCGCATCCGGCTGGTCCTGTCCGGTGATCATGCGAAACAGCGTCGTCTTGCCCGCGCCGTTAGGACCGATCACGCCGACGATGCCGCCCGGCGGCAGCTTGAACGACAGATCGTCGATCAGCAGCTTGTCGCCGAAACCCTTCGACAGATGCTCGAAGTCGACCACATTGTTGCCCAGACGCTCGGCGACCGGGATGATGATCTGCGTGGCAGACGGCACCTTGTCGTTCTGCTTGGCGACGAGATCCTCGTAGCGCGCAATACGCGCCTTGCTCTTGGCCTGACGGGCCTTGGGCGAGGATGCGATCCACTCGCTTTCCGCTTCGAGCGCGCGCTGGCGGGCCTCGTCTTCACGGCCCTCCTGCGTCAGGCGCTTCTGCTTCTGCGTTAGCCAGGACGAGTAATTGCCTTCGTAGGGAATGCCGCGTCCGCGATCGAGCTCGAGAATCCAGCCCGTGACGTTGTCGAGGAAGTAGCGATCATGGGTGACGATCAGGATAGCGCCCGGATAGGTGCGCAGATGCCCTTCGAGCCAGTTCACCGTCTCGGCGTCGAGATGGTTTGTCGGTTCGTCGAGCAGCAGCAGTTCCGGCTTTTCGAGCAGCAGGCGGCAAAGCGCCACGCGGCGGCGTTCACCACCCGACAACTTCTCCACCGACCAGTCGTCGGGCGGGCAGCCCAAAGCTTCCATCGCCTGATCGACTTGCGCGTCGAGATCCCAGAGGCCCTGTGCCTCGATCTCGTCCTGCAACTGCGTCATCTGGTCGGCGGTCTCGTCCGAATAATTCATGGCGAGATCGTTGTAGCGGTCGAGAATGTCCTTCTTGGCGGCGACGCCGAGCATCACATTGCCGCGCACGTCCAGCGTTTCGTCGAGCTGCGGCTCCTGCGGCAGATAGCCGACGCGCGCGCCCTCGGCGACCCAGCCTTCGCCCGTATATTCAGTGTCGAATCCGGCCATGATCTTGAGCAGCGTCGACTTGCCTGAGCCGTTGACGCCGAGCACACCGATCTTGGCCTCGGGGTAGAAAGACAGATGGATGTTTTCGAGGACCTTCTTGCCACCCGGATAGGTCTTGGTGAGGCCCTGCATATGATAGATGAACTGCCGCGCCATGGGCTCGAAGTCTCGCTCTCGAGGAAAAGTCGCCCGTTGTTTACCGCTCGGCGGCCCGGGGGTCCAGCCTGCTCTCAGGGTACTTTTGCGTACGTGGAACATAAGCCTTCTTAAAAAACTTTGTCGCAGGGCCTTGCCATTGCCACACGGCCAGAGGAGTCTCCCGCCCCGGCGGTGGCGCTGGCCTGCAGAATCTGCGGCTCGCCCGGAATGAGCGGAGCATCTGACTTGACCGATTTTTTCCTGCGCAACACGGAAACACGCGGTGCGGCTTTCGATGCGACGCCGGAGCCCGCTGCTCCCGAGCTGCGGCCGCTCGGACCCGTTCCCGCCGCCAGCGTAGCGCCTCCGCTATCCATCGATCCACCAGCTGCCACGGAAGTCACCTTTGTTACGGCGACGCTCGCAGCCACGCCCTTCTATACGCCCGACACGTCGGCTGCCGTAGAGCCGCTGGGCAGCGACGAGCCGCTGGCCGCCGTCGCTGAACTCGCCGCACATGCGGGCACGCAAGGGCCACTGACGATTGGTCTTTTCGGTAAACCGGGGGCTGGTAAAACCACCGCGCTCGAGCGTCTTTGCGCTGGCGTCGAAGCCCTCGCGGAGGGCGCACGCAAGCTTGGCGCTGCCTCCCCCTTCGTGTCGCGCCTCGCCGTCGTGCGGATCGATGCGACACGTTGCGAGGGCGAGCCCTCCACTGCCATCGCCAATGAAATTCACCATGCGCTCTCCTCCGGCGCGGGCCAGGCCTACTCCACTCTGGCGACCGAAGCGGCTCACGCCGTCCGCGACCCCGCCATCGTCGCCCGCGAGCTGAATGAAAAACTCGCCGACGCGCGTCTGCGCCTAGATGTGGAGCGCCGTGCGCTGCAGGAATTCGACGGGCGTCGGGCCAAGCTGGCTGAAACGATTCTCTACGAGACCCCAGGCTCGCGCGTCGATGCCTACGCACGCGCAAATCGCGGCCGCATCGAAAGCCGCTTGCGCGCCTTCGGTTTTTCGGGCGAGCCCGTTGCCAATTACAAGGATCTCGTGCGCGATCTCGCGGAGAGTTCGGGCGCAACAAGTCGCGTCGGTGCCTTTCTGCATGCCCTCTGGGGCTTCAAAGGGCAGACGCGCCTGATCGTCTTCGCCGTCTTCTTCCTTCTGTCGGCCTGGGTCTTCGGCCTCACACAAACGAATGGGCCCGGCTGGCTCGAATGGCTGAATCTGAACGGCGGCGAGCGCATGGCGCCGATCACGGGCTGGCTCAGCGGCCATCTCGATGCCATCGGTTCGCTGCGGACGCTGGCCATCCTCATCGCGCTCGCCTGCCTCGCGCTCAATGTCTGGCGCGCCGCGCGCTTCACCATGCCGGTCCTGCGCGGCGTCTCGCTTCTGCGCGCTGACCAGGACGCCCGCAACCGCGACATTTCCGGCCTGCTCGCCCTGCAAACCCGGCGCGTCGAAACCATTTCGTCCGAAGCCGATGCCTTGGCACGGCTTGCCGAAACTGCGGAACGCCGCGCCGCGGTGGCCGGCACCCGCACAGTGCGCGCCGAAATGCCTTTCAGCGAGGGCACGCCCGATGCCGGATCTCGCGTCGCACAGGATTTCACGCTGGCCCTAGATCAGGCGATGCAACCCGGCGCATCGCAAGCCTTCGCCACCCCGCAGCGTATTTTCGTCGCG
>JAQGKN010000200.1 GCA_028290085.1 Hyphomicrobiales bacterium | reverse complement strand
CAGGAAGAACATGCCGTTGCACTGCAGAGCCCCGTACGTAAACATCTTGGAAATTACAAACCACCGGCGGTAAGCTTTCAGGTCTTGTCACGTGTTGCTTCATAGCGCGCCCGCGTTTCGGCGTTGGGTGGATAGAGGCCCGGAAGCGGCACGCCCTTTTCCACTTCGCGCATGATCCAAGCCTCGAGCTTTTCCTGTTCGAGACCGAGCTTTGCGACCTCCGCCACCATGGCCGCAGGAATGAGCACAGCGCCATCATCATCAGCGACAATCACGTCATCTGGATAAACCGCGACTCCGCCGCAGCCGATCGGCTCCTGCCAGTTGACGAATGTCAGGCTCGCCACCGACGCGGGCGCAGCGACGCCCGAACACCAGACCGGCAGGCCCGTGGCCAGCACACCAGCTACGTCGCGCACGACGCCGTCGGTCACCATCGCGGTCACGCCGCGCTTGGCCATCCGGCCGCAGAGAATATCGCCGAACACACCCGCGTCCTGAACGCCCATGGCGTCGATCACCGCGATGGCCCCCTCCGGCATCGCCTCGATGGCGGCACGGGTCGACGTCGGCGACGACCAGGATTCGGGCGTCGACAGATCCTCTCGCGCCGGCACGAAGCGCAGCGTGAAGGCCGGCCCCACAAGGCGCTTGCCCGCCGCCGTCGCCAGGGGCTTTGGCCCCTTCATCCAGATCTGGCGAATGCCCTTCTTCAGCAGAACGAGCGTGATGGTCGCCGTGGAAATCTGCTTGAGGGCGGCGGCATGTGCGGGATCGAGCACGGTGGCAAACTCCAGTTGGACGTTGGTGAAACCAGCGCGCTCAGGTGATCGGGCGCGTCAGGTTTTTCGCGCAGGCGGGACGCGCCATGATGCTGGCATACCAGCGCTCGACCTGTGGGCGCGGCGTGCGCTCGCACGGCATGTTCAACCAGCGATGCATGATAGGCGCCAATGCGATATCGGCCATGCTGAAGGCGCCGCCGGCAATATATTCGCGGCCTTCGAGCCGCGCATCTAGCAAGCCGACAGCCGCATCCGTCTTGGTGCGCGAGGCCTCGATGGCTGCCGCATCACGCTTTTCGGGCGGCGTGCGCACGAGACCGGCGAAGGAGGGCACCATGATCGGGTTGAGCGTCGTCCCCTGCCAGTCCATCCAGCGGTCGGCGTCGGCGCGCACGCGCGGATCTTCCGGCCAGAAGCGGCCCGCCGCGTGAACGGCGCAGAGGTAGCGAACGATGGCGTTGGATTCCCAGAGAACGAATCCGTCATCGTCGATGGTCGGCACAAGGCCATTGGGGTTCATGGCGCGATATTCGGGTGTATTATTGACGCCAAATTGCAGGCCCGCATCGGTGCGCTCATAGGGCAGCCCGATTTCGTCCAGCGCCAGCACGACTTTCATCACGTTGATCGAATTCAATCGTCCCCAAAGCTTCAGCATGCAGGTCTCCCGTCCGTCCATTTTCTGTTGCGATCAAGAACCATGTCTGGCGCCAGCGGGCAATGTCTTGCGTGCGGCGGGCCGCTGCGACACCCGGCCGAACCAATCTTCCACAGCGCGATAGGTGCCCCGTTCTACGGCCAAATTCATCCAGCGATGAACCGGCGGCGCCATCGCGCAATCTGCCATGCCGAACCGCGCGCCCGAGACGAAGGGCACCTGCCCCAGCCGCGAATCGAGCATGTCCATCAGGGTCTCGCAGCGCATCCGGGCAGCCTCGATCCGCTCTGGCGTGAAGCGGCCTGGATCGCTCGACAAGCTGTGCAATTCGGGATGCAAGGCACGCTGCAACTGGGTTTGCTGCCAGTCCATCCAGCTGTCGGCGAGCGCCCGCTCACGCGCGTCCTCGGGCCAGAGGTCCCCGCGCGAATGCTGTGCGCAGAGATAGCGGATGATGGCATTCGATTCCCAGAGCGCGAATCCATCCTCGACCAGCGTCGGCACGAGCCCATTGGGATTGAGAGCGCGATAGTCCGGCGTGTCCACGACACCGAATTCACGGCCGGCAGCCACCAGTTCGTGCTCAAGCCCGAGTTCGTAGACGCAGAACATGACCTTTTGCGTGTTGAGCGAGCTCAATCGGCCAAAAATGCGAAGCATGGGCTGGTCCTCGTGTGTGCGCCCATCCTAGTTTGTCGCGCAGAAGCTGCAACGCTTGGGGCGCTGTCCCCGTTGGTTGGCGAGACGTAGCCCCCGGGGAGGAACACTATTGGTCGAAGACAGCGCGTGCCCAAAACCCTGCATCGTGACGCTCACCGTGAACCCGGCCATCGACGGCGCCTGCGAGACGGACAAGGTGCGGCCCATCCACAAGATCCGCACGACCAACGAGACCTTCACGCCCGGGGGCGGCGGCATCAACGTCACGCGTGTGATCCATGAACTGGGCGGCGAAGCGCTGGCCATCTATCTCGCCGGCGGCGCCACCGGGCCGGTGCTGAATTCGCTGATCGACGACCTGAAATTGCATCGCCGCACGATTGCCATCGCCGACAACACGCGCATCGCGCAGGTCGTCTATGAGCGCAGCAGCGGCCTGGAGTTTCGCTTCGTCCCAAGCGGCCCGCAGGTGGGTGAAAGCGAATGGCGCGCCTGTCTCGACGCCATAGAAGAGACGCCATGTGACTATCTCGTCGCCAGCGGCTCGCTCGCGCCCGGCATGCCCGAGCATTTCTACACGCTGGTGCAGGACATCGTGGCCCGAAAAGGTGCGAAATTCGTGCTCGACACCTCCGGCGACGAGTTGAGGGCCAGCCTTCGCAAAGGCGGCGTGCATCTTGTCAAACCAAGCATCGGCGAGTTTGAAGGGCTCATCGGCCGGTCGCTCCAAACCGACGCCGAACAGGACGAGGCCATCGCGGAATTCGCGCGGCGCGGTGTGGTCGACTACCTTTGCGTGACGCTGGGGCGCGATGGCGCGATCTTCGCTGATAAGGACGGGCTGCTGCGTCTGCGCTCGCCCGAGGTCGAGTCGAAAAGCGCGGTCGGCGCAGGCGATTCCTTCGTGGGTGCGATGACCTACGCCTTGGCGCAGGGGCGCAGGCCGCGTGATGCCTTCGCCTTTGGCGTCGCGGCTGGAACCGCCGCCGTGATGCGGCACGGGCCCTATCTCTGCGTGCGCGAGGACGTGGAGCGCCTCTATGCTGAGATTTCGTGCGGCGTTGCGCTGTAGTGCTCAATCGGATTTGGCGAACAGCTCACGGCCAATCAGCGTGCGACGAATCTCACTCGTTCCCGCGCCAATCTCGTAGAGTTTGGCATCGCGCAGCAGCCGCCCGGCCGCGACCTCGTTGACGTAGCCATTGCCGCCCAGAAGCTGGATGGCATCGAGCGCGACGGCCGTCGCCTTTTCAGCCGACACGAGGATGGCGCCCGCAGCATCCTCGCGCGCCACCTGCCCGCGGTCGCACGCGCGCGCGACGGCATAGACGTAGGCCTTGCAGGCATTCATGCCCACATAGATGTCCGCGATCTTCGCCTGTACCAGCTGGAACGTGCCGATGGCTGCGCCAAACTGGCGCCGCTCATGCACATAGGGCAGCACGAGATCGAGCGCGGCCTGCATGATGCCGAGCGGCCCAGCCGCAAGGACCACACGCTCATAGTCGAGGCCCGACATCAGCACGCCGACACCCGCATTCTCTTGTCCCAGCACATTGTCGGCGGGAACCTCGCAGTCCTCGAACACGAGTTCGCACGTGTCGGAGCCGCGCATCCCGAGCTTGTCGAGCTTGGGGGATGCGTGAAAGCCCTTCGTGCCGCGCTCGACGATGAAGGCCGTGATGCCACGCCGCCCCGCCGCCATGTCGGTCTTTGCATAGACGATCACCACATCGGCCACGGGTCCGTTCGTGATCCACATCTTCGCGCCATGCAGATGGTAGCGGTCGCCGCGCTTCTCCGCCCGCGTCGTCATGGACACGACATCTGACCCGGCGCCCGCCTCCGACATCGCGAGCGCACCGACATGCTCACCCGCAATCAGTTTGGGCAGAAAGCGCCGCTTCTGCGCGGGGCTGCCATTGCGGCGCAATTGGTTGATGCAGAGATTGCTGTGCGCGCCATACGAGAGTCCCACGGAGGCCGAGGCGCGCGAGATTTCCTCCATGACGAGGCATTGTTCGAGATAGCCGAGCCCTGCCCCGCCCCATTCCTCCTCCACCGTCACGCCGTGGAGACCGAGCGCGCCCATAGGCGGCCAGAGATCGCGCGGGAATGTATTGGTGCGATCGATTTCGGCAGCGCGCGGCGCGATGGCGTCAGCCGCGAAATCGCGGGCGGCGGCGCGGATGAGATCGGCGGTCTCGCCGAGCCCGAAATCGAGAGACGGGCTGCTCTTGGCCATGGCGCGCTCCTCCTGAAGGGAGCTTCGCGCCGGATGGGGTTTTGTGCAAGACGGCTTGCCCTCGTCAGGACAGAAACGCGGCATGCTTCTCCCAACGGAGATCTTTGCATAATCCGTGTTGCTCGATAGGCGTCGTCGTTGCGAGGAGCGTGAGCGACGTGGCAATCCAGGAGTCGCGAGACCGCACTGGATTGCTTCGCTTCGCTCGCAATGACGGCAACGAGCTTCGTGCCCCAGTTTGGACGGGTCGTCAGAACGACGGTTGTTTGCGGCGCACCCCTACTTCGGGCCGTCCAGGAA
The DNA here is from genome assembly GCA_028290085.1 of Hyphomicrobiales bacterium. GTDB lineage: Bacteria > Pseudomonadota > Alphaproteobacteria > Rhizobiales > Beijerinckiaceae > Terripilifer. The sequence goes on along the minus strand of JAQGKN010000200.1, from coordinate 4,178 downwards.
CGCCTGCCATTGGGCGCGCGAACCGTAAAACGCGTTGCGGTCCACCTTGCCCCGGATGCCCGGCACGTTGCCGTCGGACTGATATTGCCAGAACGCCCAGCGGCGGCCGGGATAAGGCACGTGCGGCGAATGCCTGGTGCTGCGCACCCAGATCGGATAATCGGAGAATTCGTCGGGATGCATGATCGACTGGTAGAAATCGACCGTCACATAGATGATCGGGCGCTTGCCGTAGTGGCGCTCCATATCGATCAGCATCTGGCGCATTTCCGCGATCACCTCGTCGCGGCGCAGGGTGCGGCGGCAGGTGCGCGAGGTCGGCGTGGCCTCCACATCGAGAACGGGCGGCAGTGCGTCGGGATCGACCGGCACGGTCTGCTTGAACCAGCCGACTTCTTCCTGTGGGGTACGACACCAATAGACGAAGTGGTAGGCACCGCGCGGCACGCCCGCAGCCTTGGCGCCCATCCAATTGTTCATGAAGCGCTCGTCGGCGTGATCGCCTCCCTCGGTCGCTTTGATCCAGGCGAATTCGACGCCCGATGAGCGCACTGCATTCCAGTCGATGTTGCCTTGATATTTGGAAACGTCGATGCCGTGGATGGCGAAGTCGCTCGGGTAAGGCCCGGTGAACTGAGCCTTGGCAGGCGTATGCGCAGTTATGCGCGGTCCGGAACCGCAGCCCGAAAGGGCCAGCGCGGAGAGCACGATCAGCGCAAGGTGACGCAGCGCGGGGACAGGAAACGCATGTCTCATATCCCTCGAAATAACCGCAACCTGGTAACGATCCGTTAAAGCGCGGTCAGCCGAGCCCGAACCATAGTGTCGCAATCCCCAGAAACGAGAAATTTCCGACCACGTCGGTCACCGTCGTCACGAAAGCGCCCGACGACACAGCGGGATCGGCGTCCAGGCGATCGAGCACCATCGGGATGAGAATCCCGCCCAGCGCGCCCGCGACCATGTTGGTCAGCATGGCAAGCGCGATGACGATGCCCAGGCTCGGCAGGCCAAACCAGGCGCCCGCCATGAGACCGGTCAGCAGCCCGAAGCCGAGCCCATTGATGCAGCCCACGAACAATTCGCGGCGTACGACGCGCATCGCGTTGGCGCGCGACAATTCACGGGTCGCGAGCGCGCGCACCGCGACCGTCATGGTCTGCGTCGCCGCATTGCCGCCCTGGCTGGCGACGATGGGCACCAGCACGGCGAGTGCCACCATCTTCTGCACCTGCCCCTCGAACATGCCAATCACGGAGGACGCCATGAAGGCTGTGATCAGATTGACGAACAGCCAGAGGAAACGGTTCTTGGCGGTCCACCACACCGTGTCCGACAGTTCTTCTTCCGCGCTCACGCCGCCGAGCGCGCCCATGTCCTCGGCCGCTTCTTCGCGGATGACGTCCACGATGTCGTCGATGGTGATGACGCCCATCAGGCGATCCGCGTCGTCGACCACGGGCGCCGAGATCAGGTTGTAGCGTTCGAAGAACCGCGCCACCTCTTCCTGGTCCTCGTCCACATGCACGCGGCGACGGTCGGGGTCCATTAACTCGTCGAGCCGTGCGCTGCGTTTGGCGCGCACGAGCCGGTCGAGGAATACATTGCCGAGCAGCCGGTGGCCGGGATCGACGACGAAGATCTCGTAGAAGGAATCGGGCAATTCCTCGTCGGACTCGTCGTGGATGTGGTCGAGCATCTGCCCCGCCGTCCAATAGGGAGGCGAACGCAGCAGCGTCGTCTGCATCAAGCGGCCGGCGGAATTTTCCGGATAGTCGAGCGAGCGCTGGAGCGCCACGCGTTCGACAGCGGGCAGCGCATCGAGAATCTCGACCTGATCTTCGCGGTCGAGATATTCGAGAATGGTGACGGCGTCGTCGTTTTCGAGTTCGCGAACGCCCTCAGCGACGGTCTCATTCGGCAACTCGTCGAGAATGTCCTCACGGACGTTGTCATCGACCTCCGTCAGCGCGGCGAAGTCGAAATCCGATCCCATCAACTCGATGAGGCGTGGCCGCTCGTCATGGGCCAGCGCCTCGAGCAGCGCGCCCACATCGGATTGATGCAGATCGGCGGCAAGCGTGCGCAGCCTGTCCGAATCGTTGGCCTCGATGGCGCGAGCGACCTCGGCGACGAATTCCCGCCTGATTTCACCATCCTCGTCGCGCAAGCTCAAGGGGGCCGATTTCGTGTCGTTTTCGTCGACGTCGGCCATGCGATATCCGATCGATGCGTGCTGGTCCTGTAGGCCCGGTCTTTAAAGCGCCGATGGCTCAAGTCAATGGGCGTGCCTGCAGAGCGGCGGTTCCAGCACCCGGGGACGAACATATCGTCGTCCGCGGAACCGAGCCGGGCACGTGGGCGCCTTAGCCTCCGCGCAAAGCCGGCGGCCTTGAGTGGAGGCAGAACGAAACGACCATCAACGTGGCTGACGCCGCCGTCTATTCCTTAAAGCTTCGTTATCAATCACTCTCGCATTGCTCGAATGCGTGATTTTAGGGGATTAAACCAAACGGCCTAAGCTTGAGGATGGAATGTCTAGTTTTTTGCTTTATAAGCTAAATTCGATTTACGGCGCTTCGGCATTCACTCACTCCCGATTTGTATTCGAACGCACGAACAGATGGCGAAACTCCTGCAAGTTACGAAGGCGTTGCGCTCGACTTCTCAGGATCACGCCTAATGCAAGAATATACGATCAGGCCGTTTGACTTTACTCAGGCGGCAAGTCTTGTCCCGCTTTTTAAGGAATGCTTTGGTAGGGACGTACCAAGCAACTACTTTCAATGGAAGTTTCTCGATAATCCAGCGGGGCCAGCTATTGGCCATGTCGCCGTCACGAAAGAGGATGAGACGGTCGGGTTCTACGGCATGATACCTGAATACTATCGCTTTGGTGCTTGTGAGCAGATGGTCCATCAGGGTTGTGACGTCATGACCCTCCCGGCGCATCGCCGCCAGGGGCTTTTCGGGAGGCAGTTCCGAGCAACCTGTGAGATGGGCAGGACGCTAAGTAACCGCTTCACCTTTATGGGGTTCGGCGGTCAGACGACCATCTCGACGTATCGCAAGATGGGTGTCACAGTGCCCTTCTCCATCCCGTTTTATTTTAAACTAGCGTTCTTGTGTCGCCTTCCGAAGCTTAGAAGACTGGATGCACCGCAGGAGATAAATGCGCCTAATCGCTTGGTCTTGGACATGATTCAAGAAAATGCCTCGCGGCGGAAGAACACGAAGATATTTGATGATTATTTCATACAATGGCGACTAAAGAATCCACTGATCAAATACCGCATTCTTCACGACGACTCCGCCTACGCTATATTCTACGTTGCCGGATCTTTCATTTTTCTCTTCGATGCCTGGGAAGCGGCGAAGGGTAAGGGGCGGAGGGTTATGTCGTTTCTTGACAACGAACTGACGCGCGCGGGAAAAAAAGGCATTCTCACGTTCGGCCAAGAGGGCGGTTCGCTAGCGAGGCACGTGCGCCGGCATGGGTTCATCTGAAATCGTTTAGACGTCGGCCCTGCTTCTCAGCTCGTACCCTTTCTGACAATGGGCGATAGCTCGGAATATTCTGGGGCAGACAGCTGGGATGTTGGCCCGTTTGACCATGATAGCTATTGAGGGCGCTGACCTCGGAACAGGAAATGTCGTTCCCGAAAGCGATTGAGCCGTCGCCGTAGGACAACGGATCGAGACAATCGTCCTTGTATAAGCGAAATCATGAGCGCCACGGGCGCCTTGTCAATCCGCGTCAGCACGAACAATCGATCCTGGCCCCCTGCATCACACAGGCGCCTCGGGGTTGTGACCATTGTGGCCATACTCGCCCGGATCCAATCTTGACCCGGGCAAATACGTGGTGGCCTAAGCGAAGCGCCTCACGAGAGTTTTGGCGTTCCGCACAAGCCATGCATACCAGCCCAACCCCAGGGCTATTGCTACGACGGCCATTTGGGAGGCCCTGTCCGTGCTTATGGTCTCACCCCGATAATAAGCACCGATGATCAAAAGGACCCCCACGAATATTAGGGCCACCGCGCTGAATCTGGAGATACTATTGACTTCCGTGTGCCGGGCGAGTGCACGGCGTTTGTCCTCTGGAGTGACAGGCTCTCGCTGTATCAGGCGTTCACCCGCTTCAATCGCGGCATAGTTGTCGCCGTGGATTGCTC
>JAQGKN010000196.1 GCA_028290085.1 Hyphomicrobiales bacterium | reverse complement strand
TTATCTTGCCCGTCTACAACGCGGACCAATACCTGCGTCCGGCACTCAACAGCATCTGTCGACAAACCCACGAAAATCTCGAAATTATCGTGATTGACGACGGGTCTACGGACGGCTCGGGTGCGGTGCTCGTCGACATGGCACTTCGCGACAGTCGTATTCGCCTGTTTTCACAAGCTAACTGCGGCCTGATCCGCACCCTGAACAGTGCTTTGGACGTCGCTCGCGGTGAGTTGATCGCCCGTATGGACGCCGACGATATCTGCCTGCCAACGCGCATCGCCGAACAGGTCGCAGCTTTCGCGGAGGAGCCTGAGCTCGGGCTATGCGGAACGACCCACCACATCCTCTTTCGGCCCGGCTGGCTTCTTAACCCCGCTTTCCAGGAGCTCGACACATCCGACGAGCAAACGGCTGTACGCTGCCTGTTCCAGCCACCGTTCGTTCATCCCAGTGCCATGTTCCGTGGCGATCTCATGCGCGGTCCGCACGCCTTTCGCTATGACCCAGCTTACCCGCATGCTGAAGATTTCGAACTTTTCCGTCGCATCAGCCGCGGCTATCGAATCCGCAATTTGCCTCGCAAGCTGATTGCGGTACGGCGCCACCACGAAAGCGTCATGACGCGCCACTCGATGGCCGTGCGTCATACGCATTATCGAATTCTGGCGGAGAATTTCGCAGGGTTCAGGTCAACACTCGATTTCTCGCCACTGATTGACCTCTGCGCGACGAACGGCCCTGCCCTGCCGGAGATCCTCACTGCGGCGGGCCGAGTGCTTGTCGCCCTGAAAGCCACGCGCGGAGCATTTGAGCCTGAGTTGCTACCAGCGTGGGACGCCAGCTTCGGCTATATGGTCCGGCATTTGATCGAGACCGCCGACATCACGAATGGCCCTGCGGGCGTTGCACTTCTGCTGCAGGCTTTTCCGGATGGATGGACCTTTATCCGTCGCCGTGATCGCGCCATCATCCGCGCTGGCGCCTGGCTGCCTCGCCACTCCTGGAGAGCGATCAAAGCCGTCGAGCTGCGCATGGCGAAGCGCACGGCCGGGCGCGTCGAGCACTTCATCCCGAACTATGCCGATATCGCCGAGCCATGCCGGACAGTCTGATCCGCCGCTCTCTCTCTTCACTCAGCGCAATCCTTCGCCGCACGCCCGGCTATGGCGTGCTCATGTATCACCGCATTGCCGACGAACCCCGCGATCCCTGGGACCTTTGCGTCAGCCCGAATAACTTTCGTGCGCAAATCGAATGGATGCACGGACAGGGCTTTCGCTTCTCGACCGTGGCAGACCTCGCCGCACGGATTGCAAATGGCGACGATGTACGCCAACGCATCGCCATCAGTTTCGACGATGGCTATGCCGACAATTACCTCGCGGCCTACCCGGTTCTCGCAGCGCTGGAGGTCCCGGCAACTTTCTTCATTGCCTCGCAATACATCGAGACGGGTGACGCTTTCTGGTGGGACGCCGTAGAGCAGCTCTTCCTTGAATCCGGTTCACTGCCGGACTGGCTGGACCTTCAAACATCGGATGGCCACCTCGCACTCGACCTGCGTGGAGTTGCGTCTGATCATGCGGACCACACTCGATGGAGATGGCAGGAGCCTGCGCCCACGCCGCGTCATGCGGCCCTTGTCGCGACATGGCAACAATTGTTCAAAATGCCTCCGGCAGAACGAGATGCTGCCATTTTCGCGCTCTACACATCTGCGGAAAGAACGTACGAAGTCGCCACGTCACGCCGCCCCATGACACGCCAGGAATTGCTCGCGCTGGCCGCTGATCCCAACATCGAAATTGGCGCTCACACGATGCGACACCCAAATCTCACGGTGCTCGCGCCCGAAGCACAACGTCTCGAGATTGCCGGTAGCAAGCATGCGCTGGAAAGAATGACCGGCCGCGACGTACGCGGCTTTGCCTATCCAAATGGCAGTTATGACATCGTTTCTCTGCGCGAACTGAAAATTGCGGGCTTCACCTACGCGTGCAAAAACTGCCCAGGCTCTGGAAGTGTGGGCGCTTATGAACTTCCCCGCCACGCAGTAGTAGACGCACACGGAGGCTGCTTATCGCCGAATGTTTACTGGCACGCGGGCCTTAGTGTACGGAAATAGCTGAGTTACCGCGCCCCTCCAGCTTAAGCGCGAACGAGAGGGTTAACGTTACGCAATATGCAGTGCGATTGTGGAACTAGTTCCACTAAACATGAGTAAACTCATGTTACGGATGGTTAGATTTTGTGTTTAACACAATTGGAACTGCAAAGCTCAAGACTTTAACGTAAACACAAGCTCAATTTCTTGTTAAATCGTCTTGATTTCGTATTTAGCCCGTGGCATACAAGGCTTCGCTAATAGGGATACTGCGTATTGTAATAAATGCGTAAGTGGCATCAAAAAAGCCGTTCCCAGCGCGTCATTAGGATCTGTCAGTATTTTAGTGGGGTTGGCTGTGGCGATCCAAGACTCGACCGACTTTGCGGCGCTCATCACCGATGCGCCGGATGCCCCCGTTGGCGGGCGCATTAAACGTGTTTTCGACTTCTGCGCGGGTGTCTGCGCCGTTGTGCTTGTTGCGCCATTGCTGCTTCTTCTGAGCTTGCTGATCCTCTTCATGGACGGCGGGCCGGTTCTGATCCGCCACATGCGGGTCGGACGCGGCGGCGCGAAATTCTCTTGCTACAAATTCCGCTCGATGGTGGTGAATGGGGACGAGGTTCTCCGCGCGCATCTCGCCAGCAATCCCGCGGCCCTCGAGGAATGGACGTTGACGCGCAAGCTCGCGCTTGATCCCCGCGTGACCCAGCTCGGCCGCATCCTGCGCAAGACGAGCCTCGATGAGCTTCCGCAGCTCTTCAACATCATTGCTGGAGACATGAGCTTCGTTGGCCCGCGTCCGATCGTCGAGGAAGAGATCTATCGCTACGGCTCGGCTTTTCGCGAATACCGCCGGGCACGTCCCGGTCTTACGGGACGTTGGCAGGTGAGTGGCCGCAACGATACCGGCTATGACCAGCGCGTGGCCCTGGATCAGGATTACGTGGCGAACTGGTCGTTCGCACGCGACCTCGTGATCCTCATGCTCACGGTTCCCGCCGTCATCAAGGCCAGAGGCGTCTACTAGACGCCTTTGCCTGCCCGCCCCGCCAGCAGTCTTGCGGCAATGCGTGATGCGCGCGCTCTGATTGGCATCGACAAGAGGTGCAGCGCAGATGGTCTTTGCAGAGCGGTGCTGAGGAAACCAGAGATAGACCTGCTCTTCAGATGGTCCACCATGATGGTAAAGGCCTCCCCGACTTCCAGGCTTTGCAGATGGGCGCGAATTGCCTTGTCTTCCTGCTCACGCAATTGCGGATGAGCCGTTAAAAACCGTCGGTCAAAATCGATCATGCTTTGAAGATCGCTAAGCTTGAGCCTGTGCGAAATGGAACCGTCGTGCGTCATGTAGACGTAATCCGCACTGCGGCTGCGGACGTAGCGCGCGCCACGCACGAGACATTCCGCGACCAGCCCGAAATCCTCTCCGATGCGAAGCTCCTCGTCGTACCGAAGATTAGCGCGTTCAAGAAAATCCCTGCGAAAGAGAGGCTTCAGGTAGCCGAGGGCGGGAGACCGCCCGAACAGAATGTTGGCTTTCGCAAAGCCAGCCAGGTCGATCTCTTCGATCGAACCATCAAGTGTCTCCGGGAGATGCAAACGCCGCGCACCGGGCACATCGGCAGCTTCG
>JAQGKN010000139.1 GCA_028290085.1 Hyphomicrobiales bacterium | reverse complement strand
GAGTCCGGACCCTAGTTTGCACTAATTGCTCTTCGTGCCGCCTCGACGATACCAGGTGGCGCACGGAACATGGCGGCCACCAGGCGCTGGATGTCCTCGCCTGACACCGGCTGCACCTCGAGGCCCTGCTTCGATGCTTCCAGAAAGAAATCGGGGTCGGCCATCACCCCGTCAAAGGCCCTTCGCAAGGCCTCCAGCCGCTCCGGCGGCACATTGGGCGGCGCTGCGAAGGGGCGGCCCATCGCCTGCCCCGCGAGAACGAGTTGCAAGGCCGCTCGCTCGAGATCGTTGTGGGCGAGGTCGGTGACCAAAGGAACATCCGGCAATTCGGGGTGCCTATGGGTCGCAAATTGCAGCGCGATGTAGACCTTCTTGCCTGTGATCCAATCTGGGAGCGCTGCCTTCAGCGCAGACCAGGTCATCCCGCAGCGCCCCTGCGTCTCACCGCGTTCCATCGCCATCATCAGATCGTTTGTGCCGGGATAGCCGGTAATTACGCGAAATTTCGCACCGAGCAGATTGTTGAGAATCCGCGCATTCACATCTGATTCCGAGCCCGGTGCGTTGGCACCAAAGACGATCGGACGCGACAGAAAATCTTCGGACGATGTGATGTTCAGCCCATGCCAGACGACGCATATCGAAACTTCATTATTCGCGCTGCCGACCCAGTTCAGTTTTTCCGGGTCGAAGTTGGTGCCTGGACGACCTAGCAGGCGGTCTATCGCGACGCTGCGGGCGAATGTGCCGAAAGCCGTGCCGTCCTGCGGCATGACTGCGTAAAGCTCGTTGACGAATGTCAGGCTGGCCGCGCCCGGCTGGTTCCGGATGATGACATTCGGATTTCCTGGCATGTATTTTGGCAGGAAGCGCGCGATCAATCGGGCATAGACGTCATAGGCGCCGCCCGCCGGATAGCCCACGTACAGGCTGACTGTCTTACCACGATAGAATTCGGCCGCGCTCTGCGCCTCCGCAGATCGGCAAGACATCGCGGCGATCGACAACAACAGGACGCCGACGGCAAGAACCGAAGCCTTCGCCCGACGATGCGCCATCTTAATTCCCGCCGTCGGCGTCAGTAAGCAGCGCACGTGCGCGTGCGACGGCTTCCTTTGGTGCCGTGTAGATCTGCTTGACGATGGCCTCCAGATCGGGCGCGAAGATCGGATTGACGTCGAGGCCCTGCCGGCCCAGCGTTGCCACAAACTCGGGATCTTTCATCACCTGCCCATAGGCCTCACGGATGGCCTGCAAGCGATCCGCTGGAACGCCCGGGCCCATGAAGGACGGATAGCCTGTGGCGGAGGGCGCGCAGACGACCTGAAGGACAGCTCGGTCCTCCGGCGTCCTCGCCAGATCGAGAGCAAGTGGGATGTCGGAGGGAACATCGGGCGACTTCTCGAGACCGAGCTGCACGAGAACGGTGACGACCTTGTCCTTGACCCAGTTTGCCGTCTGACCGCTGTTCAGCGAGTTCCACGTGAACCCGATCTTGCCTTGCAACTCCCCGCGCCGCATCGCCAGATCGACTTCGCCGACGCTTTTGTATCCAACCACGACCTTGAACTTCGTGCCGATCACCTTATTCAGCATGACCGGGAAGACACCGGTATCCTGATTGGGACTGGTGGCGCCGACCACGACCTCCGTCTTCATCGCGTCCTGCAGGGTGCGGACATCGGTCGATTGCGTCCAGACGGCGCCGACGGAGACCGTTCGGGATGGGCTGCCGATCCATTTCAGTTCCTGCGGGTCGAATTGAACCTGCGGAATGCCGAGCAGTGGCGCGAGCAGAAATCCGCGCGTGATGAACCCCCACACGGTCCCATCCTGGGGCGCGACACCGTAGATGAAATTGGCGGCCTTGATGCCGCCCGCGCCGGGCATATTGGACACGATCACGGTGGGATGACCGGGAATGTACTGCCCGATGAAACGACCGATGGTGCGCGCGTAGGAGTCGACCGCGTTGGTGCTCTCACCCGTACCTATGTAGATCGTGATGGTCTTGCCGCGGTAGAATTCCTCGACCGATTCTGCGCGCGCCCGACTGGAAGCGCTGACAGCACCCACCAGCAAGGCTGCAAGGACGAAAGACTTCAGCGTCATCTTTTCCCTCCAACTGAAATCCGGCGGTTGAACCGCCGTTGTTTTTACGAACTCAGCGGCGCACGACAGTACCATCGGCGAGAACACGTATGTCGTAGTCGCGCTCCGCCGCGTCGGCCGAGACATAACCACGTTCTATGTCGCGCCGGATGGCTTCAAGCGAGCGTTCACTGGGTTGTCCGTAGCCACCCCCACCACCCGTTTCGACGGTCACGAGATCACCCGCCTCCAGTTGAAGACCGTTTCGCTTGCCAATCGATTCCGACACGCCCGTGCTTCCACGTACTATCGAGAACTGTCCCGGGCGGGCTTCCTTCCCGCCCTGCACGCCCCACGGCGGATATTTCGTCCGGTCGAGGTTTGTTTGCAGAAGGCAGGCCTCGAGAATGCGGTAGCTCTTGCGGAAACCAAGTCCACCGCGGAAACGCCCGGCGCCACCTGAGTCTTCGCGCAAGGAGAACTCTTCAATTCGGAACGGCAGAACGGCTTCCTGGAGTTCGAGTGGAATGATCCTGGTGTCGCCATGCGCCATCGTCCTGAACGGCCCCGCTCCGTCATGGGTGACGCAGGCTCCCCAGCCCCCGTGACCACTGTCATGCGCCTCGATCTGGCTTCCGTCCTTCCGCTTTCCATGAAAGCGCACGCCGGAATGAGTTGCGAAGTGCCCTCCGGGCACGCGCTCCGGCAAGGCGTCCTGGAGCGCCTTCAGAATTGTATCGATCGCGGTGGGAAACGGCGTCGAGTAGTTACCCATCGGGGCCGTCGGATCGGCGCTGATGATTTTCCCCGGCGGCAGTACGAGTTTCAGGGGGCGGAATGTGCCTTCATTGGCCATCTCGCCGGCGCCCATCAGATATTTGAAAGCGACACGCGCGATGGTCTGGCCACCTCCGAAATATCCCGAGTTGATCGGTCCCTTGACCTGATCGGCCATGTCGGTGAAGTCGACAGTCATTTCGTCGTTCTCGACGATCACCTTCACCCTGATCGGCACGGGCGTGTCCCCGGTCCGATCGTTGTCGAGGAAACTCTCTCCCGCGTAGACGCCGTCGGGCATCGCGCGGATCATCGCGCGCGCAGCCTGTTCCGACTGATCGAGAATGACCTCCACGGCGCGGACGAAGGTTGCTATGCCGTATTTCTCGACGAGCGAACGCGTGAGATCGCGTCCGAGCAAGCAGCCCGCGAGTTGTGCGGAAATATCGCCGAACAGTTCCACGGGAACGCGGGTATTGTTTTCGATGATGCGATAAACTTCCTCGATCGGCTCGCCGCGCGACCAGAGCTTGATGGAGCGAAGTTGCAGGCCTTCCTGGAAGATGTCGGTCGAACGCGGCACCGAGCCGCCGATGTCGATCCAATGGACATTGATCGCGAAAAAACCGACGAGCGACGCGCTCTCCGGACCCGCGAAGATCGGCGTGTACATGACGGTATTGTTGAGGTGCGGTCCCTGCACAGCGGCATGATTGCAAAGCACGACATCGCCCAGATGGAGACGGTCGCGTCCGTAAATTTCCAGCCCGTCGCGAACGGCCATGCCCACCGAGTCGGCAACAAACGGCGGCATGCCACCTGTATTTTGCGCAAGCAGCTGCCCCTCGGGGCCAACGAGTCCCACCGCGAAATCGTTGTACTCATAAATATAGGGGCTGAAGGCCGTGCGCTTGATGTTGGCATCGATCTGATTGGTAATCGAGACAAGCCCGTACCGGATAACTTCGAGGGTGACGGGGTCCATGTTCGTGGCATCCTTGGTCGCAGTCATAGGCGTTCTCCCTGGACTTGGGCGCAATGGATGCGGATCTCGCGGGAGGGTCCGATCTCGAATCGATCGCCTGGCCATACCAATGTGGTCGAGCCATATTCCTCAATCAGGGCCGGCCCTTCGCACGAAAATCCACACGGCAATGCATCGCGTTCGAAGACAGGAGTCT
>JAQGKN010000129.1 GCA_028290085.1 Hyphomicrobiales bacterium | reverse complement strand
CGCCAGCGCGCGCGGTCCCGGACGCGAGGGCGCAACAACTGCCCAGGCGAGACGCCCCGGCCCGGTGAAGCCGATATCGAGCCCGAACTTGCGGATCGTGCCGAAATAATATTCAGGCCGACCGCCGCGTGAGGGACGATAGACGCAGGAAAGTCCCTTAGACGAGGTGATGACAAAGCCGACGCCGCCACTCCGGGGGTAAAGGTGAAAGGCACCTTGGCCGTTCAACAGTCCCCCCGGCAGATCGTTCCACGGCTCAGTCTGGCTTGAAGTTCAGCGCGACGCCATTGATGCAATAGCGCAGATGTGTAGGCGGTGGCCCGTCGTCGAAGACGTGGCCGAGATGACTGCCGCAATTGCTGCAATGGACCTCTGTGCGAACCATCCCGTATTTTCGGTCGCTCTCCGTCTCGACTGCACCTGGTATCGGATCGTCGAAGCTCGGCCACCCCGTGCCACTCTCGAACTTGCGCTTGGCGACGAACAGATCCTGCTCGCAGCCAGCACATGAGAAGACCCCGGCACGCTTCTCGTCGAGCAATGCGCACGAGCCCGGACGTTCGGTGTCGTGGCCGCGCATGACCTCATATTGCTCGGGCGTGAGCCTCTGTCGCCATTCCGCGTCGGAAAGCACAAATGGAAAATCGCGATGCGTCATGATGCTGCGTCCTTTCTGGAGCTGCCGCGCGTGTCAGCCCTAATGTCGGACGCTTCGTGGTCACTTTCCACCCCGCAAGCTGATCGCGGGGTGGAATTCGCAAATCTTAGAGCAGCCCAGCACTGCGCAGGGCCTTGCGGATCGTGTCCTCGACGCCCGCCATCAGTCCGGCCGGGCCCCGGGCATCAGCTCGTTGTCCGGCGCGCTCCTGAACGCTTCGCACGCTCACAGCCTCGCAACGCGGCGGGGCCTCGCGAGGAGCAGCCCGCTTCGCTTCGCGCGGCGCCGTCCGGCTGCCCTCGGCAGAGATCAGCCCCCAGAACTGGGCGATCCGGTAGGTCGATGATATCCCGGCCTCCAGCAGATAGGGACCTGGGACTCCGAACTGCGTCTCTCCCGTTCCGGCATCGAGCGGCGTGCCATGGCCAAGGCCCTGGATCACATATTCCTCGATCCGATCCACGCCGGCCGCATCCGTCCAGACACGGTGACGCTGCCCATCGACCAGCTCTTCTCGTGCAGGAGCCACGGAGAGCCCTTGGAGATGGGCCCATTGAGCAATGATCGCACCTGCATTGTCATGCGTGACCGTCGTGTCGGCAGTGCCGTGCCAGACTGAGACGCGCGGCCATGGACCTTGATGCGATGATGCGGCGCGGACGGCCTCAGCCGCGTCGGGCGCAGCGCGCGAATCGCCGCGTGACATGGACTCGAAGGCGCCATGAACAGTGACCGCGCTGCGGTAGGGAAGCCCCGCGATAATGGCGCCGCCGGCGAACACATCCGGATAGGTCGCCAGCATGACGGACGTCATCGCGCCGCCGGCGGACAGGCCCGTCACGAAAATCCGCGAACGGTCGACATTATGGGCCACCGCCATATGCTCGACCATAGCCCGGATCGACGCGGCCTCGCCCCGCTCCCTCTCGATGTCACCGACCTGGAACCAGTTGAAGCAATTGTTCGGGTTATTGCTGGAGCGCTGCTCGGGCAAGCACAGGACGAAGCCCTGCGCATCTGCCAGCTCCGACCATCCCGACCCGATGTCGTAGCCAGACGCCGTCTGGCGGCAGCCGTGCAACACGACAACCAGGGCCGGCGATGGCGCAACGCGGGGCGGCACGTAGGACAAGAGACGCAGATTGCCGGGGTTGTCCCCGAAATCCGCGACCTCGGTGAGATGAGCGCCCGGCGAAAAGGCGGACGATCGCAGATCAGCGGTTGCTGCAAGGGGGTCTAGCCCTCCTGGCAGCGAACGCTTCCACTGATCTTTGATCGCATGAAGGTCGATGATCGTTTTCCCGATGCGGGCCATGATTGCTCCAAATCCGTTTCGGTTCCCCAACACGGCATACGCTCGAGGGTTGCTGCAATGCAGCATAATCTCGCAGAAGTGACCGCCTGTCCAACCGCGAAGAAAAGGGAAGCTTTGCCATAACCATAGAAGACAGGAACAAAAGGCTCAGCTGCCGCGTTCTGTCGAGTGTGGTCATTTGACCGGATTTGGACGGTCTCTCGAGGGATCTCATCATGCAAAATTGGGTCAAGACGAGCTTGATAGGGACAGCGGCGCTTCTAGCCCCCACGCTCGCCCTGGCGGGCGGGTCCGCTCCGCAGCGCGCCTGCGCAGGCGCGGCCCAAGCTTACCCGACCTCCGACCTCGTGCTCGGCCATTTCGCCGGTGGTCGCTATATCCGGCTTTCCGGAGGACCGGTGATCCTGGACTGGCGCGACGACCACACCTGTTTTACAAGCGCGCGTGCCTGTCGCGCCTGGCAGCGCGATATGCGGATCGCGTTCCGCCAAGTCGAGGGCGACCGGACCTGCCTGCCACTGCGCTGAACCAGCGGGCGGCGGCATCGGGCGTCCTCCCCCCGGATTGACCTGATGTCTGACACCCCTCGTCCCGAAGGAAGCCTGGATCCCCAGGCTTGGGAAACTTTCCGCGCCAGCGCCCATAGCGCGCTCGACACGATGATCGACCATTTGGCCGGACTGCGCGACAAGCCGGTCTGGCAGGCGCCGCCGGCCGAAACGCGGGCGCGTTTTCAGAGCCCCCTGCCGCAGGCAGGAGAGAGCTTCGATGACGTGCTCGACACGTTCCGCGCAGATATCCTTCCCTATGGCAGCGGCAACACGCACCCGATGTTCATGGGCTGGGTGCAGGGCGCGGGCACGCCTGTCGGCATGGTTGCCGACATGCTGGCTGCGGGCATAAATGCCAATTGCGGTGGGCGCGATCACATCGCGCTGGATGTCGAACGCCAGATCGTACTTTGGATGGCCGAACTTTTTGGCTTCCCGAAGGACTCAACGGGGCTGTTCCTCACCGGCTCGTCGCAAGCCAATTTCTGTGCGCTCATCGTCGCCCGACGCCATGCGCTAGGCGCCACGACTCGCCGCGACGGGCTCGTCAATGCCCCTCAGCTCGTCGCCTATACGTCGAGCGAAGCGCACAGCTGCATCGTGCAGGCCATGGAGCTGTCGGGCATCGGCTCGGCTCATCTGCGCCTCGTACCCGTCGATTCCGGCCGCGCGATGCGCGTCGGCGTGCTCGCTGAGATGATCGCGCGTGACCGCGTCGCAGGCCTTACACCCTTCCTCGTCGTCGGCACGGCCGGAACCGTCAACACCGGCGCCATCGACGATCTCTCGGGGATTGCCGATCTCTGCGCCGCGCAAAAGCTCTGGTTCCATGTCGATGGCGCGCTCGGCGCGCTGGCGGCACTCAGCCCCGAAGTCGCGCCGAGCCTGCGCGGGCTGGAGCGGGCCGATTCCATCGCCTTCGACTTTCACAAGTGGACGCATGTGCCTTACGACGCGGGCTTCCTGCTGGTGCGCGATCCCCAAGCCCACAAGGCGGCTTTCGCCAATCCGGCAGCCTATCTCCAGCGCGAGCCCGAGGGGTTGGCCGCTGGCGAGACATGGCCGGTCGATCTCGGGCCTGACCTGTCGCGCAGCTTCCGCGCGTTGAAAGCGTGGTTCACCTTCAAGGTGCACGGCGCTGCGGGATTGGGCGGCGTCATCGCCCAGACCTGCGGCCTCGCCCAGCAACTCGCCACGCAGATCGAGGCATCCGACGACTTCGTTCTTGCCGCGCCCGTGCGTCTCAATATCGTCTGCTTCCGGCCCGCGGGCCGCAACGCCGATCTCGTCCGCGACATCGTAATGGACTTGCACACGAGCGGCACCGCCGCGCCCTCCATGACGCAGCTGGACGGCGCGCCCGTGATACGTGCGGCCATCCTGAACCACCGCACGACGGCGGACGACATCCAAACTTTCCTGACAGAAGTGCGCGCGAGCATGGGGCGTGTCGAAATGCGCCACCGCGTGGAACCCTGACGCGTTTACGATTCGCAAACCATACCCGCTCAGGATGGGAGATCGAATCACGCGCAAAGGCCCTTCATGGCGACGAATGAACACGCCCGGCCCCAACGCAGCGTCGCGCTGATTACCGGCGCGTCCGACGGCATCGGCGCTGAACTCGCCCGCGTCATGGCAGCCAAAGGCCACGATCTCGCACTGGTCGCGCGCCAAGGCGAAAAGCTTGCTGCTATTGCGAGCGAAATTGAAGCTACGGGCAGCACGCGCCCACTCGTCATCGCCGTAGATCTCTCCCGTCCCGAGGGAATCGATCAGGTCCAGAGCGCACTGACGGACGCGGGCGCGGTCGTCGAAATCCTCGTCAACAATGCGGGCTATGGCCAGCTCGGGTCGGCCGTGACCCTCGACGCTGCAGGCCAGCTCGGCATCGTGGATTTGAACATCCGAGCGCTCACTGACCTGACACTGCGTCTTCTGCCGGGCATCATCGCACGACGCGGGCGCGTGATGAATGTCGCCTCCGTCGCCGCCTTCCTGCCGGGCCCCTACATGGCGGTGTATTACGCCAGCAAGGCATATGTTCTCTCGCTCGGAGACGCCCTGTCGCAGGAATTGAAAGCATCGGGCGCCACGCTCACCACACTGTGTCCCGGCCCGACGACGACGCAATTCCAGACCCGCGCGGGCATGGATCCCAACATGTTTGAACGTCTTGGCCCGATGACCGCGCGTGACGTCGCACGCGCGGGCTATGCGGGCATGATGGCAGGAAAGCGCGTCGTCATACCCGGTTTCTTCAACAAGGCGACCGCCGTTCTCGTGCCCCTTTTGCCACGCTCCCTCCTTTTAATGGTGGTCGCGCGCTTGCAAGAAAGGCGTAAGACCTAGGATTTCAGCGACATGCACGCTTTTGACGCATCCGATTCTCTTGCGTGGCGCCGCCAGAGCCCACATCATAGGCACATGCCTGATTGTGTCCCCTCCCTGGATTTGCCACGTCGCGTTCTGATCGTCCTGCATCAGGAACAATCGACACCTGGCCGCATCGGCCGGCTCTTGCGAGAGCGCGGGATCGCGCTGGACATCCGCCGTCCGCGCTTTGGCGATCCGCTTCCCACGACACTACGCGATCATGTGGGTGCCATCGTCTTCGGCGGCCCGATGAGCGCGAATGACGAAGAGGATTACGTCCGCCGCGAGATCGACTGGATCGGCGTGCCGCTGGCCGAGAACAAGCCATTCATGGGAATATGTCTGGGCGCGCAGATGCTCGCGCGCCATCTAGGCCAGCGCGTCTACCGCCATCCGCAAGGCCGCGTCGAGATCGGCTATCACCCCATCGTACCGACGCACAGCGCGCACACGCTCTGTGGCGCGCCGTTCCCCGAGCGCGTCTATCACTGGCACCGCGAGGGCTTCGACCTGCCCTCAGGCGCCGATCTACTGGCGAGCGGAGAACATTTCGAAGTGCAGGCCTGCCGCGCGGGTCCGTCTGCCTACGGGCTGCAATTCCACCCGGAAGTCACCTATGCCATGATGTGCCGCTGGACGACGCGGGCACAGGACCATGGCCCCGAGCCCGGAGCCCATCCGCGCCACGCCCATCTCGAAGGCTGGTTCATGCACGATGCCGGTGTCGCGCGCTGGCTGCAGGCGTTCCTCACCTGCTGGCTCGCAGGCGGGAAATGCACGGAGCCAACGGTCATTCCCGCCGGCCCCGCGCTGATCCCGGCCTGAATCTCAGTCCGTCATCACCAGCGCCCAATAGACCTGATATTTCGAGCCAGGTGCATAGGCGGTCGCGATACCCATGCGGCGCATGGCCGGATTGAGCATGTTCTTGTTGTGCGCGGGCGAGTCGCGCCAGCCTGAAAAGGCTTCGGCGAGCGTATGGTAACCCGCCGAGATATTCTCCACGGCCGCGCCGTGATCGAGCCTTCCGTTCAAGCGAGATTGCAAGGTGCCGCGCACTTCGTGGCTCATGTTGTCGGCCTTCGCCATCGCGCTCGCCTGCTCCTGCGCGGCTTGCTGAAGTGCCGGATCAATCGAAACCGGCTGCGCTCCGTGATTGCGGCGGTAGATCGAGATCATGTCACGCGCGGCGACAGCATCGACCCTCGCGGAACTCGCAGTCATCTTCTTGTAGAAACCCGGCTCGCCGGAAATACCCAGATTGGCGGGCTTGTCGGCGCAGCCCGCGAGCGAGAGACCAATGGCGGCGAGCAGGGGTATGCAGGGGAGCGAAGCCATGCGCAGGAAGATCCTTTATTTCCGGGCCGATTCGAAGATCTCACCGAGACGTTCGAGCCCGCCGATATTGACGACGGCAGGCGGTGCGGGTGGAGCCGCGGGCGGTGAAATGCCGATTCCCGCCTCCTTGAATTGAGCGTAGATCGCAAAATGTAAATCGCTCTTAACGCGCGCTGATTTTTCAACGTCGCTCACAAAACAAACCAGCTCGAACTTGAGCGAATTGTCCGTCATGGCCACGAACATCACATTGGGCGCAGGGATCCTGACCACGAGATCCTGCGCCTTGGCGACCTCGATCAGCACATCGCGCACATGCTCGGGCTCGGCCACGAGATTGACGCTGATGGGAATGCGGATGCGCCCCACCTTGTCGCTGCGCACCCAGTTCTTCACGACGCCGGTCACGAGATTCGAATTGGGTACGATCATGGTCGCCCGGTCGAACGTCTCGATCTCGGTGGAACGCACATTGATGCGCTTCACATAGCCCTGCTCTTCGCCCAGCACGACCCAGTCGCCGACACGGATCGCCCGCTCCCAGAGCAGGATCAGCCCGGAAACGAAATTGCTGACGATGGACTGCAAACCAAAACCGATACCGACCGACAAGGCGCCGGCGACAATGGCCAGCTTCTCGAAACTCAGGCCCAGATAGCCAAGCGCGAGAGCCGCGGCGAGCACGAAGCCCAGATAGCCGACGCTGGTGCGGATCGAATTTCGCAGGCCCGTATCGAGCTGCGTGCGCGGCAGGAAGCTGCCTTCGAGCCAGCGCTGCAAGGTGCGCGTGACGAAGAGCCCGAGACCGAAGGCCAGCAGCGCAAAGACGATGCTGGAAAGCGAGATAGTGACATCACCGACCTTGAAGCCGAAGAACGCGGCCCGGAAATTGGTCAGCATGTCGTCGGACTCGATACCCCACGGCGCCAGCACGAGCAGCACAGCGATCACGATGAGGCAGACGGTGCAAATGCCCGCCAGCAGCACACCTAATTGCTCAAGCGATTCCCGCCGCACGCCAAGGCTCGTCACGAAGGCTCGCGCCACCGGCGCGGGAGGCTTCAGGGCGACGACCAGCCCCTCATTGGCGAGCACGATCAGCAGGTAGAGCATGGCGCCAACGAAGGTCACCCAGACGACCTGCTCGACGAGGAAGGCGCCGAAGGCGACATAGCCGATGAGCACCGAGGCGATGATCGCCGTGATCGCCATCCAGGCCAGCAGGCGCATCGGGCCATACCAGTCGCGCACGGGAGCGACGCGCGGCCCCAGGCACTCCTCGTCGTCGTCCTGCGGCGAAACGATACCCTTCAGCGAAAAGGCCATGACCAGTGCGACCGCGAGCGCGCCCAGCCCGCGTACGGCGACTGCAACGGGCAGTGAGACCGCGATCAGTTCATTGGCCGCCTCGACCACTTTCATGAGGGAAAGGATGCCTGCCACAGCGATGACGAGGCCCGCGAGCCGTGTCGCCACCGCATCGCCAAGGTCGAGCAGGCGCCAGTTGGAGCGCAGTGGCGCAAGCAGTCCGCGCGCGATGCCCGCAGCCAACGCGAGGCGGCGCACGAGATCGACCAGCGATTGCAGCAGTGGATCGAGCCGCGAGCCCACGAGATCGAAGGCGCGCAGCGTTTCCGCCAGTGCGATGGCCGCCACGATGGGGACGACGGAGGTGACCAGCGCCACCCAGAGCGCGCCGAGCACCTTGTGCAGCCGCGTCGGCTCCTCGATGGTCGGCTCACGCCGCAGCACACGCCGGGCGATACGCGACACGAGCGCATAGGCAAACGCGATAGCCGCGAGCAGGCTGATGAAAAGCACGGCGCGCCAGCCTTCCAGACGCGACCCCGCACCCGAGAGCCAGTCACCGCCAATGGTCCCCGCCGCCTTCAGGTCGCGCGGAATTTCACTGGCCACGGACATCCACAGATCCGGGCTCAGAATGCTGAAGGACCGCGTGAACAGGGCGCGCGTGAAAAGACCGCGCCGCCGCGAGACGATGAAGGCCTTAGTCTGCTCCAGTTCGACACCCAGCAGACGCGCGCGTTTGAGAAGTCCGTCGATATCGTTGAAGACCTTTTGCTGGTCTGCGCGCTCGCTGTCGACGCTGGCGTCTTCAGGCGGCTGCTTGTCCGTCTTGGGGCCGAGCTGGTCGAGCCGCGCTTTGCTGCTGTCGAGGCGTGGGGTCAGCTGATCGATCACCTCCTGCACGGTGGCGGCGAGGGGATCGACATCGGCGCGGCGGGCGACAAGCTGCGAATCGCTGAGATCGTCACGGCGCAGGCTTTGTTCGAGCTGGTCAAGTTCCGCACGGACGCCGTCGAGCCGTTGCGAGGCATTCTGGCGCGCAGGCTCGGCTGGCGTCTGCGCGAAGCCGGCGCTGAGGCTCCCCAGCAGCAGGAAGAGCAGCGCGGCGGCCGGCACGAGGGCGCGGCGAGGAAGGGTCGACGGAAGTTTCAGCACATCAGCTCGCATGATTCGGGACGCCGCAGTCTACCTCATGCTCCGCAGAGGCCGCCAAAGCCCGGAGCGACAGCGGCCGACGGTCAGATGCGCACTAGCGGGGCAAATCCGGTTTTCTTGCGACCGGGCCCGGGACGGCCGGGTAGGCATGCAGCCGTCCCGCATGATCGAGAACGCCCGAGCCGTCGGCGACCAGATGGTCTACCCCCACCGGCACCTTGCCGTAACCGCCCGGAATATCGAGCACATAGGCTGGCTGGCACAGGCCCGACACCTTCGCCCGCAAAGCGGAGACCAGCGCGCGGCCTCTCGCCAGATCGACCCGCAGATGCGACGTGCCGGGCGCCAGATCGCCATGATGCAGATAATAGGGTTTGACGCGCAGCTCGACGAAGCGGCGCATCAGGGCTGCCAGCGTCTCGATGTTATCGTTGACGCCCGCCAGCAGCACGCTCTGGCTGACCATGGCGATACCCCCATCGACCAGCCGCGCAATGGCAGCCTCGGCGTCCCTACTCATCTCGCGCGGGTGATTGGCATGCAGCGCGACATAGGTGGTCTTGCCCGGCACGATCAGTGCCTGCACGAGGGCGCCATCGATCCGGCCGGGATCGACAACCGGGACGCGCGTATGGATGCGCAGGATGCGAACATGCGGGATCTGTCCCAAAGCCTGCATGACTTCGGCGAGACGGCGCGACGACAGCGCCAACGGATCGCCGCCGGTGAGGATCACCTCCCAGATCTCTGGTCGTGCGGCAATATAGGCGAGCGCCGTCGCAAGCGCGGACTTCGAAAGCACCTGATCGGCGCCCGGCCCCACCATTTCGCGGCGGAAGCAGAAGCGGCAATAGACCGGGCAGACATGCAGCAGCTTCAGCAGCACGCGGTCGGAATAGCGATGCACGATACCCTCGACAGGGCTATGCGCGGCGTCGCCGATGGGGTCGGCCAGCTCTTCCGGAAGCGCCTCGCCCTCGCGCAGATCGGGCACGAATTGGCGGGCGATGGGGTCGTTCGGATCGTTCGGATCGATCAGCGCCGCCATCGCGGGGGTGATCGCCAGCGCGTAGCGCTGCGTCAGGACCTCCAGCCCCGGGGCATCGTCAGCCGCGACGAGACCCGCCGCGACGAGATCGGACACTTTGTGCAGGCCAGCACTCATGCGCCGGCCCTTGCGCCAGAGCCTGCCACAGGCGTCCAGAGCACGTCCTCGATCCGCCGCGCGCCGGTGGCGAGCATGACGAGACGGTCGAAGCCCATGGCGATGCCGCTGGCCTCTGGCATATGCGCCAGTGCGGCCAGAAAATCTTCGTCGAGCGGAAAATCCTCGCCATAGATGCGACGGCGCTCCCCCATTTCCAGCTCGAAACGACGCCTTTGTTCGGCGGCGTCGGTCAGCTCCCCGAAAGCATTCGCGAGTTCCACGCCGCAGGCATAGAGCTCGAACCGCTCAGCGAAACGCGAATCTGAAGGTGAACGACGGGCGAGCGCCGCCTCGCTGGCGGGGTAGAGATCGAGCACGGTCGCGCGGCCATGGCCGAGGCGCGGCTCGATGCGGTCGCTGAGGACCTTGCTGAACAGGTCCGCCCAGCTGTCGTCAGGCGTCACGCGCAGGCCGATCCGGCGAGCCTCGCGGGCCAGCGCGTCCCGGTCACCCAGGGTGGCCTCGAGATCGATGGCCGCATAACGCGAAAAGGCCTCTCTCACGCAGAGGCGCTCCGGGGCGGCGTGAGGATCGCAGGTGACATCCCGCCAGACGAACCGCTGCTGCCCCGCCGCCTCTGCGGCCACCGCGAGCAGGGCCATACAATCATCGATCAGGACGCTGTAGGTCTCGCGCGCCCGATACCATTCGAGCATCGTGAATTCAGGATGATGCAGCGGCCCGCGCTCACCGTTGCGAAACACATGCGCCATGGCGAAAATGCGCGTCTCGCCCGCAGCCAGCAGCTTCTTGCAGGCAAATTCCGGCGACGAATGTAAATAAAACCGCTCGCGGACGCCGTCGGGCTGCACGAGATCGGTCGCAAAGCCGCCGATATGCGCTTCGTTGCCGGGGCTCACCTGCAGGGCGGCCGTCTCGACCTCCTCGAACCCCGCGGCCTCGAAAAAAGCGCGCACGGCCCCCCGAATGCGCCCGCGCGCCCGCAGGAACGGGCGGCGGTCGGCGTAGACGGAGGGGTCCCACCAGGGGGAGGCGGACGGGGTCATGCTGATTTTCTCAGGCTCGTTCTGCGGTGAGAAGACGGATCGCCAGCGGGCGATTGTGACAGGGGACTAGCGCTCGGGCGCAAGATAGCTATTAATGCGCCCCGCTCATGTCCGGCAGATCCATAGGCTGCCGGACGCTAGTCATCAATCGAGGAATAGCTCCGTGAAAGTCATCGCCAGTTCGATCCGCAAGGGCAACATCCTCGAGCGTGACGATGGTCAGCTCTATGTCGTGCTGTCGGCGGAAAGCTTCCATCCCGGCAAGGGCACGCCCACTACGCAGATCGATATGCGCCGGATTTCGGACGGTGTGAAGACGACGGACCGCTACAAGACGACCGAACAGGTCGAGCGCGCCTATGTCGAGGACCGCGATTTCAGCTTCCTCTACAACGACGCCGACGGCTACCATTTCATGAGCGTGGAAGACTACGAGCAGGTCAACGTCCCCGTCGACGTGCTGGGCAACCAGGCTGCCTACCTCCAGGAGGGCATGAAGGTCATCCTGTCGGTGTTCAACGGCATTCCCGTCGCCATCCAGCTGCCGGCCCGCGTGACGCTGGAAGTTGTCGAGACCGAGCCGGTCATCAAGAACCAGACCGCGTCATCTTCCTTCAAGCCCGCCAAGCTTTCGAACGGCGCCCGCGCGCTGGTGCCCCCGCATATCCAGCCGGGCACGCGCGTCGTGATCCTGACGGAAGACGGTTCCTACGTCGAACGCGCCAAGGACTAACCTGGGGCGCGTGTAAGTATAATG
>JAQGKN010000074.1 GCA_028290085.1 Hyphomicrobiales bacterium | reverse complement strand
GCGGCCCGCTCCCCGCCGATGTGCTGCGGACGATCGACGGCGATACGTTCGAGGCGCGCGTGCGCGTCTGGTTTGGCCACGAAGTCCGCAGCTCCATACGCATTCGCGGGCTCGATGCACCCGAACGTGTCGCCAAGTGCCCCGCCGAAGCGCGGGATGCCCAGGAGGCCACAGAAATGCTGAAGGACATCCTTGCGAGCGGTCCAGTTACTTTGACCGAGGTCGGCCCGGATAAATATTTCGGCCGGGTCGTCGCGAGCGTCCGGGTGCGGCTCGCAGACGGCATCGACACCGACGTCGCAAGTCTCATGCTGGCGGCGGGAGTGGGGCGGCCCTACGCGGGCGGCCATCGCGGCGGCTGGTGCAAACAGCAGACCGCCACGCGCTGATCATCAATTGATGGCGATGACCGGCGTGCCGACAGCAACGCGTTCGAAGAGATCGATCACATCCTCATTGTACATCCGGATGCACCCATAGGAGGCCGCCGTCCCTACCGAGGCACGCATCGCCCGCGTCGTGCCATGAATGGCAATCTCGCTCCGGTCGAGCGTCAGCGCCCGAGCGCCCATGGGATTGCTTGGCGATCCCCCTGCGATCACGGCGGGCAAACGGGGATTGTCGCGCTTGACCTCGTCGGGCGGCGACCAGGCGGGCTGCACATATTTGCCATCGACATGGGCCACGCCGGACCAAGCCTTGCCAGCTTTCCCCACAGCAATGGGATAACGAATGGCAACGCCCGGGCTGATCGTCAGATACAGCCTCTTTTCGCCCTTCTTGATGATGATAACGCCGGCCGGATAATTGGACTGCAAGGCCACCGTTTCGCGCGCTTTCGCGTGCGACCCAGCCAACATACCCAGGCACGCGACCAGCGCCGCCCGCAGGATAACCCCCACCATCGGCCGATAACTCATGGCACGCTCCGCACACGCGACGAGACAAGAAAAGCGCTGGGCAGTTCAGCCGCCCCAACGTTGCCAATTTACCAAAAATCCGGAGCGCCTGTTGGACAGCCTGCGGGCAAGGTTAAGAGGATTGGCCGTGCGCTGCGGCGCGTGCTTTGTGCTCGCCACGTGTTACGTGTCTGCCGCGCGCTCGACGAGGGACTAAGCCATTGAAATCCGAAACGCCGCTCGACTGGACCCTGCGAACAGCGCCGTCACTGGCCGACTTTCAAGTCATGGCGGATGCAGCCTACGCTGCTCTACCGGCGGAGTTTCGTGCGCTCTGCGCGGGGCTGATCATCCACATCGACGATTTCCCGGACGAGGACACCTGCCGCGAGATGGACTGCGAGAGCGAGTTCGATTTGCTTGGATTGTTTCGTGGGCGCGGTCTCGCCCAGTCTGATGCGACCGCAGCGACTGGCCAACTGCCCAACATGGTCTGGCTCTACCGCCGTCCCATTCTCGATTATTGGGCTGAGCATGACGAGAGACTCGGCGACATCGTGACCCACGTTCTGGTTCACGAGATCGGCCATCACTTCGGCTTCTCGGACGACGACATGGAAGCCATCGAAGAGGCGGCGAGATAGCTCCCGCCGCCGTCGCACCTCAGAACTTCACGACCTTGTTCTCGCCCATTTTCGGGGCCTCGCCGGAGAGGCGTGCCTTCGCATAGCCATAGGCGATGATCATGGCGGAGGACGGCGCATCCCAATATTCCGCCTCGGTCACTTCGACGGCGAGCAGCGCGATTTCCGGATCATCCGGCCCCTTGGGAAACCAGACGCGATCTGCCTCGCTCCACAATTCCTTGATCTTGGCCTTGTCGCGAACAACGCGTGCAGTACCGGTGATCGAAACGTAATGCTGGGCGGGCGCGTGCGCATAGGCGAGCAGCACCTTCGGGTTTTTTTCGATCTCGTCGATCTTGATCGAATGCTCGCGGGTCATGAACCAGAGCGTGCCGCCAAAATCCTTCTGGACTGAGGCCATGGGCCGCGAATGCAGCGAACCGTCCGACTCGACGGTCGCCAGCATGGCGATCTTCATGTCCTTGACCAGATCCCAGACCTTGGCCTGATCCTCTTTACTGCTCGTCTGTTCCACCATGGTGGGCTCCTTGGGCATGGGCTGAAGGCATCGAACCCAAGCAACCGGAGCTGGTCATGTTGGTTCCGGCCAGCCCGGCGGCGTGAGCGCATCGCCTTCCCCTTGACCAATGGGCGCAAAGCCGCAATGAAAGACCCATTCCCGCCGGCCTCCGGCGGCTCTCCGGCGGAGACGAGCCGGGACTACAAGTGACGGACCGAAACAGATGGACAAGTTCACGACTCTGACGGGTGTCGCCGCCCCGCTGCCGATCACGAATATCGACACGGACATGATCATCCCGAAGCAATATCTGAAGACCATTGCCCGCACCGGCCTGGGTGCAGGGCTCTTCTCGGAAATGCGCTTCAATGAAGACGGCTCGGAAAACCCCGATTTCGTGCTCAACAAGCCCGCCTATCGCAAGGCGCAGATCCTCGTCGTCGAGGACAATTTCGGCTGCGGCTCGTCGCGCGAACATGCACCCTGGGCGCTGCTCGATTACGGCATTCGCTGCGTCATCTCCACGAGCTTCGCTGACATCTTCTACAACAACTGCTTCCAGAACGGCGTGCTGCCGGCCAAGGTCTCGCCCGAGGATCTGAAGAAGCTCATGGACGACGCTTCGCGCGGCGCCAATGCCACGTTGACGGTCGATCTTGAATCGCAAGTCATTCGCGGCCCCGACGGTGGCGCCGTGAAGTTCGAGATCGACGACTTCCGCAAGCATTGCATGCTCAACGGTCTCGACGCGATCGGCCTGACCATGGTCAAGAAGCCCAAGATCGACGCCTTCGAAGAGAAGCTTGGCCAGCGCGCCTGGTCCTGAACGCTAGACTGGGCGGCGCATAGACTCCGGGGTGGCATTCACCTCCCCGGCTTCATGCGCTAGGCTCGCGCCATGATCCGAATCGCAACGCCGCTGGCCGCCGCTCTCCTCGTTGCCCTTCCGCTCTGCGCGGGCAGCATTCCCGCTCGCGCGGATTTCCAGGATTGCCTGGCCGAATTGCGCATCGCCGCGCTGATCGACGGCGTTTCGGCGGCCGTTTTCGACCGCACCATGCGCGGTGTCGAGCCGGAACCCAAGATCATCGAGCTGATGAACAGCCAGCCCGAGTTCAAGACGCCGATCTGGGATTATCTCGCGACGCTCGTCGACGCCGAGAAAGTGGCTGAGGGACGCGGCCTTTTGAACCGCTATGACCAGGTTCTTCGGTCCGCGGAGGCACGCTTTGGCGTGGACCGCCACGCGGTGCTCGCGGTTTGGGGCGTCGAGTCGGATTTCGGCAAGTCGTTCGGCAAGTGGTCGCTGCCCCAATCCCTCTCCACCCTCGCCTGTACGGCGCCGCGCCGCCGCGATTATTTCCGCGGCGAGTTGATGGCGACGCTGAAAATCGTCCAGCGCGGCGATCTCGCGCCCGAAAAACTGCGCGGCTCATGGGCTGGCGCCTTCGGCCACACGCAATTCATGCCCTCGACTTATCTGCGTCTTGCCGTCGATGGCGACGGGGACGGGCGGCGCGATCTCGTCGATTCCGTGCCGGACGCCTTGTTTTCGACCGCCAACTATCTCGCCAAGGCAGGCTGGGTGACCGGCGCGCCCTGGGGCTACGAAGTGCGGCTTCCCTCGGGCTACTCGGGCGCATCGGGACGCGCGCGCAAGATGTCACTCGCGCATTGGATGGCGCAGGGCATCCGCCACCTCGACGGCCGCCCCCTCACAGGCGCGGGCGCTGCTGGCTTGCTTCTGCCGGCAGGCGTGGCGGGGCCGGCGTTCCTTGTGTTCAAGAATTACGACGCGGCCTATTCCTACAATGGCGCTGACTCCTACGCCTTGGCGATTTCATTGCTGTCTGACCGGCTGAAGGGCCTTCCCGGCCTGCAGACCGCCTGGCCCACGGACGACGCGGGCCTGTCGCGCGCCGAGCGGCGCGAGCTGCAGGCGTTGTTGACGCGGCGCGGTTATGACGTGGGCACACCCGATGGCGCCATCGGAGCCAAGACGCGCGACGCGATTGCCGACTTCCAGACCCGCTCGAACCTGCCAAGGGACGGCCGGGCCGGGCAAAGGGTGCTCAATGCGCTGAAAAGGGGCGGATGATCCGCCTTCTCACCCCAAATTGACTGGTTGTGCGGGGGTGGAGCGCTTATCCTTAAGGTCAACAAGCCGATCCCTCCCGAGACTGCGTTCTAACCCATGGTCGCTGCCCGCCAAGTGAGACACATCGCCGGGCTAGCCGCCATTATGGGGCTCGGCATGCTGATTTCGGGTGTCGCGCAGACTGCCGAACGGCCGCCGGTCATCGAGCTCTTCACGAGTCAGGGCTGCTCCTCCTGTCCGCCTGCGGACCGCTTGATGGGGCAGCTCGCCGAGCAGCATGGCCTGATCGTCCTCTCCTTCCCGGTCGGGATTTGGGATTACATCGGCTGGAAGGACACGCTGGCCAAGCCCGAATTCACTGAGCGGCAGCGGGTCTATGCTGCCTCGCGCGGCGATCATCAGGTTTACACGCCACAAGCCGTGATCGACGGCAGGCTGCATGTCGTGGGCAGCGACAAGGAGCAACTGACTGCGCTCATCGGCGAAACCAGAGCACAGCGCACCGGCTTCGGCACGTCGCTTGATCTGCACGAGGACAACGGCATGGTCGTCGTTGATCTCGGTGAGGCGCATGGTGATGTCGGCAAGGGCGGCGGCGTCTGGCTGCTGCGCGTCGCACGCAGCCGTACCGTTTCGATCGGACGCGGCGAGAACTCTGGCCACAAGGTCACTTACACGAATGTCGTCCGCTCCATCGCCCGCATGGGCTACTGGACCGGCGCTCCCGCACGGTTTGAAATCCCCCTCGCAGAAGCAATCGGTGAAGGCGCTGACGCCTATGTGGTTCTCGTGCAGAAAAGCTGGGGCGGCAAGCTCGGCCCCGTGTTGGCGGCGGGTAAGAGCAGCAATCTCTGAGCGCCTGATGTCTGCCTGCATCTAAGGCGTTTGCCCGCGATCGCAGCAGTCCTTGTCCCCATTGCATACAATTTTCCTTCCAGCAGCGCCCTCCACCGGGGCCGCGCTTGGCACGCCGCATGCGTCGTGCATGGTTGGAAGGGGTCCCCATGATCTTGCCGATTTTCCTTGATGTCGCGACGCTTTCAGCGGGCTATCGCGATAGACTATTCACGGTGCTCGACGTCATCGAGGCGATCATCGCACGCCATGCGCAATGGCCTGACGCGGCAGTCTGGATCAGCCGCGTGGACGATGACACATTGCGAGCGCAGGCACGCGCGCTGATGGCGAGCGGTCCATCGGAGGCCCAGCTGCTCTGGGGCATTCCCTTCGCTGTGAAGGACAACATCGATTGCGCTGATTTGCCGACAACCGCCGCCTGCCCGGGCTTCTCCTACATGCCCGCCTACGACGCCTTCGCGGTGGCACGGCTGAAAGCGGCAGGCGCCATCCTCGTCGGCAAGACCAATCTCGACCAGTTCGCGACGGGGCTGAATGGCACGCGCTCGCCCTATGGCGCGCCGCGCTCGATATTCGATGCGCGCTATATCTCCGGCGGTTCCTCGTCGGGCTCGGCGGTCGCCGTGGGCTCAGGTCAGGTGGCCTTTGCGCTGGGCACGGACACGGCGGGATCGGGCCGCGTGCCCGCCGCCTTCAACAACCTCGTCGGCCTCAAGCCGACACCGGGTCTTGTGTCCTCGAGCGGCCTTGTCCCGGCCTGCCGCAGCCTCGATTGCGTCACCGTGCTGGCGGGCACGGTCGGCGATGCCGACACGGTTTTCCGCATCATGCGCGGGCGCGACGCAACCGATGCCTTTTCGCGCGACATGCCACAACGCGACCTGCCGCAGGCAGGCCTGCGCTTCGGCGTGCTGCGCGCGAGCGAACGCGAATTCTTCGGCGATGACGAAACCGAAGCGCTCTACGACGCCGCGATTGCAAGGCTGGAACAACTCGGCGGCATCAAGGTCGAGATCGATTACGCCCCCTTCCGGGAGAGCGCATCCCTGCTCTATGGCGGCCCCTGGGTCGCCGAACGTCTCGCGGCCATCGAGAGCTTTGTCGAGGCGCATGCCGAAGAGATGGACGCCAACGTGCTGGCCATCGTCGAGGGCGCCAGGGGCAAGAGTGCCGTGGACGCTTTTCGCGGTGTCTATCGCCTCGCTGAATTGCGCCAGAAGGCGGCGCGCGAATGGGCGAAGATGGACGTCATGCTGCTGCCCACCGCACCCACCGTCTACACGGTGGAAGCCATGCTCGCTGATCCGATCGCCCTCAATTCCAATCTCGGTCGCTACACCAATTTCGTGAACCTGCTCGATTGTTGCGGCATCGCCATTCCCGCCGGTTTCCGGACGGATGGAATGCCCGGCGGTGTCACGCTGATTGCGCCCGCCTTTTGCGACGATGCGCTGTCGGCGCTGGCCGACCGGCTGCATCGCGCCGCCCCCTTTGGAATGGGCTGTGACGTGGAAGCCGCTCTCCCGCAAGCCAGCC
>JAQGKN010000068.1 GCA_028290085.1 Hyphomicrobiales bacterium | reverse complement strand
GATCTGCCCGTTCAAGCTGGATGTGCTCGACGGCGCGGTCCTCGCGGAGGGCAATATTTGTGACGTCCCGAAGGCAGATTGCCGGATAGATCCGGCGGGGCTTTGGGGCCCGTCCGGCGGGTCCATCCGGGGCGATCTGTTGCCGCGGATCGAGCGGTCACGCAGGCAGGCCGACGACCAGGTGCGCGCGACCTTCAAGGCCCTGCTGGCCAGCACCCGGGACAAGGCGGAAATCAAGCGTGTCGCGGCGGCGCAGGCAGGCTTTTCCTCGCGGCGCGAGGAGGTTTGCACCAAATACAGACGCGAGGACGTGCACGGCTTCTGCGCCGCGCGCCTCACCGAGGCCCGGGCCTTCGCGCTCCGGGCGGAATACGACCGGTTGGCGGGCGGCGCGCCCAAGGCAAAGCCGGTGGCGCGCAAACCCGCGCCCCCGAAACCCTCGACGTTGTTTGCACCGCCCCCGGGGCCGGCCTCGAACCTCTATTGAGAGGTCAGGTCCGGTTGACGGTCAGGGCGAGCTTGGGTGGCTTGTTGAGCGTCTGGAAGATCACACAATAGCGCTCGGTCAGCTTGATCAGCGCGTCGATCTTGTCCTGCGGGGCCTCGGTGTCGAGGTCGAAGGTCAGGCGGATCTCGCGAAAGCCCACGGGCGCTTCACGATCGACGCCGAGCGTGCCGCGAAAATCAAGGTCGCCCTCGGCGCGCACGATACCGGCCTTCAGGGGGATGGCGAGCGCGGTTGCGACCGCCTTCAGTGTCACGCCGGCACAGGCGACGAGCGCTTCGAGCAGCATGTCGCCCGAGCACAATTCCGCGCCCGACCCTCCGGTGGCCGGGTGCAAGCCCGCGATGGCCATGGCGCGGCCGGTCTCGACCTTGCAGGCAATCTTGGATTCGTCGATCGAGCCATGCGCCTTCAGCGTGATGACGGCGGCATCGGGATCGTTCTTGTACTTGTCCTTGTAGGGGGCCTGCATTGCGCGCAGAGCGTCGGCATCCATCATGGTGTTCTCCTCGAGAGTTTCGTCGCGCGCTACCACCAGCCGGCGGCCTGCGCTTTTCCAGTTTTCGCCGGCTGCTGGGGTGTCAGTGAACCGTCCAGCGCCGCCAGAACCTCGCGTTCGGCTTCCGCAAAATCATGCGAGAGCCGGTCGCGCGGACGCGGGAGGTCGACGCGAATTTCCGCAAAAATGCGCCCGGGCTTTGGTTGCAGCACGATGACCCTGTCGGCGAGAGCTACGGCTTCCTCGACATCATGCGTGACGAGGACAAGCGTCGGCCGATGCGCGTCCCACAGGCCGAGCAGATGGTCCTGTAGCGAGGCGCGCGTCAGCGCATCGAGCGCCGAGAAGGGTTCGTCGAGCAGCAGCGCCTTCGGCCTCGCGACGAGCGCGCGCACGATGGCCGCTCGCTGCGCCTGCCCGCCCGACAATTCGCGCGGCCAGCGTGGGCCGTAGCCCGACAGGCCGACTCGCAGCAGCGCCTCGTCGACGCGCGCATCGCGCTCCGACTTCGGCAGATGGTCGAGCCCGAAGCCGATGTTCTGCGCCACCGTCAGCCACGGCAGCAGACGCGGCTCCTGGAACACGATGCCCACGGCCGGGTGTGGCGCAGAGATCTTCTCGCCGTCCACCGAAACGGTGCCGGAGGTTGGCGCCTCCAACCCGCTGACAAGACGCAGCAGGGTCGTCTTGCCGCAACCCGAGCCACCGATCAGCGCGACGATCTCGCCGGTCGCAACGTCGAGCGAGACGTCGCTCAGCGCGTGCATTCCATTGGGGTAGGTCTTGGAGAGCTTGTCGAGAATCAGCATGACGTCACGAGATCCTCGAATGCGAATCCTGCCAGGACAGGAAGGGTTTCGAGCCTGCGACGAGCAGCCAGTCGCCGAACTTGCCAAGGATGGCGAAGGCGATGATGGCAGCGAGGATCTGGTCGGGCTTGCCCAATTGCTGGCCGTCCACGAGGAGATATCCGAGCCCTTCGGAAGCGCCCATGATTTCGGCGGCGACCACGAACATGAAGCCGAGGCCGAGGCCTGAGCGCAGGGCCACGACGAAATCGGGCAGGATGGCTGGCAACAGCACGCGCCGCGCCATCGCAGAGCGCGAGAGACGGAATGCGCGGCCCACTTCCACGATCTTGCGGTCGACATTGGCGATGGCCGCCATCACACCGAGATAGACCGGGAAAAAGACGCCGGTCGCGATCAGCGCGATCTTGGAATTCTCGAAAATACCGAGCCACAGGATGAACAGCGGCACCCAGGCGAGTGAGGGAATGGCGCGCAAGGCTTGCAGCGTCGGATCGAGCAGGCGGCGCGCTGTTGGGGACGAACCCGTCAGGGCCCCGAGCAACATGCCGGCGAGTGAACCAAGCCCAAAGCCCAGCAACACGCGAAGCGTGGTCGCACCCACATGGGTCGCGAGTTCGCCGCTGCGCGCGAGATCCCAGAGCGTGACGAGAATCTTGCTCGGCGGCGGCAACAGGCGTGCCTGCACCAGACCAAGCCGGAAAGCCGCCTCGTATGCGAGCGCGGTACTGACCGGCAGAATGAGACCGAGCAGGAAGGTCGAGCCGGAAACGGCAAAGCGGCGCCGCGCGCTTGTGGTGCGCGTGTCGCTGGCGGTGTCACGCGCAGGGTCGAGCGTTCCCGCTTCGCTCATCGTCTCTCCGGTGGAACACGAGTGAACCCGGCGCTCGCACGCCGGGTTCCGGGTTTCTAGCCTTACTTGGCCGAGACCGCAAAGTGCGTGTCGATCAACTCGCCGACGACCGCCTTGACGTCCACATCTGCCTTGACCACACCGGCCTTCTGCAGGGCGAGGCCCGCGGCCAGAATGGTGTCGCTCGTGGCGGGCGTAATGGAGCGGTTGGTCAGGTCCGTGCGCTCGAGCTGGCGGGCGATGACCGGCTCAGGCAGCTTGGTTTCGCTGACGAGAAGCTTCTTGAAATCGTCGGGATGGGCGATGGCCCAGAGACGAGCCTGCTCATAGACCTTGAGCACGCGCTTCACGAGCTCGGGATGCTCCTTGGCGAAATCGTCGCGCGTGTTGAGCACGCCCCAGGTGTTGTCCTCGGCCTTGCAGTAGAGCAGCTTGGCGCCGTCATCGAGTTCAGCCTGCGCCATGATCGGGTCGAGACCGGCCCATGCGTCGACATCGCCGCGCACCAGCGCGGTCTTGCCATCGGCGTGCTGGAGCAGAACGAGCTTCACGTCCTTCTCGGTGAGACCAGCCTTGTCGAGCGCACGCACCAGGAAGATGTGCGGATCGGTGCCGCGCGTCACGGCGATCTTGAGGCCCTTGAGGTCCTCGACCTTGGTGACCTTGCTGTCGCCGCGCGTCACCAGCGCCGTCCATTCGGGGCGCGAGAAGACGCCGACGCTCTTGACCGGATTGCCGTTGATGCGCGCCACCAGCGCAGCCGCGCCTGCCGTCGAGCCGATGTCGAGCGAGCCTGCATTGAGGAATTCGAGGGCCTTGTTCGAGCCCGCCGAGAACACCCAGCGCACGGCGATCTTGTCCGCCTCGAATTCCTTCTCGAGCAATTTCTGCTCTTTCAGAACGAGGGAAAGCTGGTTGTAGGTCGCGTAATCGACGCGAATTTCGGTGGGGTTGGCGGCGAAGGCCGGAGCCGTGCCAGCCATGGCCAGCGCGAAGGCGGAGGAGACAAGAAGACGGCGTGTAAGTGCGATCATGGACAGGCTCCTCGGAAACGGATCGTGCTCGTCTTGGCAAGCGACGTGTTTCTTTTCTAGGACGGAGCGTTCTTTATGTCAAACAGCACAAACAATCGCGTGAATATAGAATAAACACATCTTATTATGTTTAATTAGGGTCGGGCGGGGAGTCCGGCGCGATCTGGCCTGCTTCCCAGCC
>JAQGKN010000668.1 GCA_028290085.1 Hyphomicrobiales bacterium | reverse complement strand
ATCCGTGCATTCTTCTGGGGCCCGCAAGACCACACAGATCCATGCCGCCAATGTCCGGCATCTTTCCCGATTAGGCCGTGCCGATTGTGGGCATGGGCGCGATTGGCCGCGACCTGACCCTTGCTGGCTGGAGCGCCCAGTGTATGTGCCAAGGGACGTAGCGCAAGCGGTCGTTATGAACCGACGAAACGTAAATGGTCATCGCCGGAAAACCGCGAAACCCATATGGGCATGAGCTTACTTACGATGGAGTGTGCGCGCTTAGTCAGGTCGCCAAGACACACACTTAAGTTGAGCTGGGGTTTTTAGAGCGGGCGGCGTCAACGGCGCTCACGGGTCCATCGTATGAACCGTCGCAATAGTCGATCCTGATCTTCTGGGCCGAGCCGAGTCTCCCGCGAGATTTGCCGGCGTGCGCGTTCGGTGTCGAGGGAAGCCACCGGATCCGTGGCTGGCGGCTTCACCAACTTGGCCGCGCGATCGAGCCATTCCTGCGCCGGACGAAACCGTGCAAGTGAGGGCACTTCCGCCGACAGGTTGATCGACTGCCACTTCGGATCGAAACCCGGCGTCTGCAGCCGCCCTATATTATCGAACAAGGTTTCAACGAAGCGGTTCAGGCGCCGATAGCGATCGGTATTCGTCGCCCAGTTGAAGGCGATCAGATCTGTCTGGACCGAGATTGTCGCGACATCGTCACCGTCGCGGATCAAGGCGGGGTAGTCAGAATGGTCGAGGGAAGCCGGCATGTAGAAGTCGGATACCCGCTCGTCATAAGGTATCGAGAGAAATTTGAAGCCGTTCTCGAATTTCTTTTTCAGGAAGGCATCGACCGGCTTTGACGTGATAAAGAATACGGCTGCGATCTCGCCCGACTGCATCTGCTCCATTGCGGATTGATGCGGGATGAAGGTCTTGTTCACTTCGATCCCGAGCCGGTCGAAAATGAGCGGGCCCGAGTAGGCTGCCGCGGTTCCTTGTGTGTTGAAATTCACATTCAACCCTTTGAGATCCTCCAAGCGCTCGATTCCGGGTCGCACCAAGAGATGAACCTCTGACGGAAACATGTTGAGGATGTAGGCCACGCGACTCTTGATCTGGGGGACACGCATCGTGAACTGGTCGAGGACGTCAGTATTGACGATCGCTAGATCCACGCCCCGGAGATAAAGAAGCGACTCTATGTTCTCCGTCGGGCCCCGCGTAACGATCGGGAGAACATGCAGGCGGCTACCGTCATCCACGGATCGGGCGATTTCAGCGGCCAGGCGGATCGGAGCACCCTCAAGCTGTCCACCGGCGAGTCCGACTATGCCGGCGTTGATCTCATCCTTTTTCAGGGCATCTGCGGAGGTGGCGCGCTGTTTTGGGCTGGTCTGAGCCTGTCCTGCGTTCCCCAGGAGGAGCGCGCCCGACAGAGCCAAGGCGGCCATCAAATGCTTTGCAAGGTTCATCACTCCC
This sequence comes from Hyphomicrobiales bacterium, assembly GCA_028290085.1. Lineage (GTDB taxonomy): Bacteria > Pseudomonadota > Alphaproteobacteria > Rhizobiales > Beijerinckiaceae > Terripilifer. The sequence continues at coordinate 2,330 of JAQGKN010000668.1, read as the reverse complement.
TCCTGCCATCAGAGCGCACGGATACGTTTTGCGGGGTCCCAGATGGCTCCGCCTCCGAATAGAGCTTCGCTGCCCGCGCCGCGTCCGGCTTCACGCCACGGACGCCCCATGAGGCAAGTACGCGCGCGTCGTAGGTTTGGGCGAGTTGATATTTTGCTGCCAGGCTCCCCAGCTTCGCTGCGCGTTCAAGGAAGAGCCGCGTACCCAGGATGTCCCCCAGCTTCCGGCGCGCTTGCGACCGATCAAGCAGAAAAGGCGTGGAGTCGCTAACTTCCGCATTCTGGACCCTGGGATGACCAGGCTGAGCAGCTTCACCAAGCAATGCCTCGGGTTTAGACCGCTTTTCTGCGGGCGAATGAACGGGCTCGATGCCCCGGAGCAATCGCGGCGGCGCCGGAGGCGCTGCAACGTCGCGAGAGCCTGCGAGCAGAGCGGCTTCCGGAGCAGTCACCGCCGCCATTTCGGGCGTCTTCGCCGTTGGCAAGGGAAGTGGCTCGTCGGCTCGAAGATCTTGCATTTGCGGAGCGCCGGAAACCGCCGCATTTTCGCGGGCATTGACATCGGGAGAGGGGTTTGGAACAGCATCTGTGCTCGACGCGCTAAGCGAGTTCACGGTTTGAGTGATCTCACTTTGAAGCGCCGTCGCCTCGCTCGCCGACGGATATGTCGTGGCGTTATATCTGCGATCCCCGCGCCGCTTGGGAATGGCGTCGGCATGCCCCTGCTCCTCCCGATAAATTTTGAGAACGCGACGAGATAGAGGAAGCACAATGGCCGCCTCCCCTTTCGCCACGGTATAATGCAAGTTGAAATCGACAAATGGATTGAGGGACGGAAGGGTCTCCCGCGGCAACGGCCAAAGCTGTACCTCAGGCCCGACGACCTCTCCTTCCGCGAAATGTCTGCTCGTTTGTTCCACCGTGCTGCCGAGCAAGGTGGCCAGGATACGCGGGCTGCTGCCCCAGAGAAGATCCTCAGACTGAAGGCTGCTTTGTTCGGCGCCGACAGGTTCCGGATCGGACGTATCCGATCCCGCGCCAAAAGAACCTCGATTTGAGATCGCACATAGTGTCAAAGCGAGGATGAAAGGGGTGACTTTGCCAACTCTCATGGCTGACCTGCTTCGTCTTTTCGGCTGTCGCCTGTTCCATCGGAGGGGAAACTCGAGGCACGTCATGCAGAGAAAGCGAAGCGTCGCGAGGACCTTGGTCACAGCGGTCGGGTCGCTTCTTATCGATATGAAACCGCTCACTCAGGCGCGGAGGTAACTCCATCCGCGCTCCTGCAGGGAGACGAGCTCAACCACCCCGGATGGGACGATCTCGGCGAGCGACGTGATCGGGATCTCCTTGCCCTCCGCCTTTTCCATGTTGCGTTTCGTGTTCGCGCAAGCGGCTAGGGAAAGATTCGGGAGATCCCGCTTCATCCCCGACAGGCGTTCCAGAACAGTGGATGTATCCTGGCGCAGCATATGAAGCCCGGGGCCGTGCGCAACCAGACGCACATCCAGTTGCTCGGCCTTTTCAGAATAATATTGAAATAGGTTTTGCGCATTGTTCAGCGCCTGTGAGATCAGGGCCGGATCATTAGTGGTCACATGCATGGCCACCCTGTGCACTTTCTTTGTGGCAGCAGCCTGCTTTGTTGGAGCTGCGCTGCTACGCGACGAAAAACTCGCAAAAGCGATGGGAGCTAGCGCGACCGCTGCGGCAAGCCTTCTGCTTATCAACATGGCGCATCCTCATCTTCAGTTTTGGCTGGCGATAACGAAACTGGCCAGCAACGAAAGTAGCCAGTGTGATGTTGATTTTAACCGAATCGGAAGCGCACCGCGCTTGCAAAAAAGGCGTATTCCGAACTGTCTACGTCACGGACCCAGCGCACACACGCAAATGCGTCGGATCGAGCCGCACTTTCCGCTATCGCACGGGGTGCCTCGCATTGATGATCGACGGGTCATCAGCGGGATCATTTTCGTGATCAGGAACGGGCTGCGCTGGCGAGATGCGCCGACCGACTACGGTCCACACAAGACGATCTACATCCGCTTCATCCGCTGGAGCCGCCTGGGTGTGTTCAACCGGATTTTCGCGGCGCTGGCGGGCAAGAAAGGCAGACCCGTAGCGGGTGATGATCGATGCGACCCACCTCAAGGCTCACCGCACAGCCGCCAGCCTGCTCAAAAAGGGGCTCTTCCCCGACGTATCGAGCGTACAAAAGGCGGCCTGAACTCGAAGTCCACGCCGTGTGTGATGATCTGGGCCGACCATTGGTCATGTTGCTGAGCGAAGGCCAGATGAGCGACTACAAGGGCGCAGCGCTCATGCTGG
>JAQGKN010000042.1 GCA_028290085.1 Hyphomicrobiales bacterium | reverse complement strand
TCGGCCCTCAAGGCACGATTTCGCTCTTTCGCGACGACGGTATCTCCAAGATGCGGGTACCCATGTCAGAGGCCGAGCTGGGACGCGACTTCAGTTACCTGCGTTTGTTCAAGGAACAGAAAAAAGCGCGATCGGGCATGTTCACGCAAGACGCGTGGCGCGACGGCGTAAAGCGGCTCTATGTTTACGGGCGGGTGGGAAGCTTGCCGCTCGTCTTCAGCATAGGCCTCGGATACGACGATATTCTCGCGGAATGGCGCGAAAAGTCTGTGGTCGCGGGCTCCGCAGCCGCGATTCTTTATGCGGGCATGCTGCTCGTTGCCTACCTCCGCGTAACAGAACTGCGTCGCCGGCAACGCGTCGAACGCGAAATGCAGGAAAGCGAACGTCGCTTCCGCCACCTCGCTGAAAATTCCAGCGACGCCGTGGTGCTGCGCGATCTGAACGACGTCCGCAAATATGCCTCACCTCGTTTCTACGAAATGATCGGTCGCACGGAAGAGGAGGCACGCGGAAAGCGCTTCGCGACCTTCCTGCATCCCGACAGCCAGCGCGTACCCGGCGCCAGCCTGCAATTGCTGCTGTCTGGCCAGAAGCGTGTATCCGAGCTGATGGCCTGCCTTCGACCCGACGGCACCATCGTCTGGCTGGACGCGGTATCGACGACCGTTCTCGATCGAGACGGCAAGCCGATCGAAATCGTCACAAACTTGCGCGATGTCACCGAGCAGAAGATCGAACAGGACCGGATCACGAGTCTGCGGTCGCGTCTCGAAGCCGCTGCCATCACGGACGCTCTCACCAATGTGCCGAATCGACGCGCGTTCGATGATGTGCTCGCCCGCGAGATGCAGCGCGCGGAATCGGGCGGCATGCCGATTTCCGTGATCATGGTCGATATCGATTACTTCAAGACTTACAACGATCACTTCGGGCATCCGACTGGCGATCAGGCGCTTCGCTCGGTCGGCAAATGCCTCATGACTGGCGCGCGCAGGCCTGCGGATCTCGTTGCGCGCTACGGCGGCGAAGAGTTCGCCGTCATTCTTCCCGACACCGACGAGGCGGGGGCAGTCCATGTCGCCGAGGAGCTTCGCCAGGCCGTCGTCGACCTGCAACTCACCCATCCGGGGCATCCGCTCGGGGTGGTGACGATCAGCCTCGGTGTCGCCACGAGACAGCAGGGCGCCACCGCGCTCGACGTCGTGGAGGCGGCCGATCAGGCGCTCTATGCCGCAAAGAACCGCGGCCGCAACAGGGTCGAACGCGAAAGTGTCGAACGCAAGGTGTCGGCCGCCTGAGCTGCGCTCAGGTCTGTGCGTTCGTGTGACGCAGGATCAGCATCTGCGTGTCGCCAGTCACGCGCCGGTCGAGCTGCGCGAAGCCCTCCGGCAGAAGCACATCGGCCTGCGCCTCTTCTTCCACCACGCAGACCGCGCCCTCGGACAGCCAGCCGCCCTTGTGCAGGCCCGTCAGCGCACGTCCGGCGAGATCGCGCCCATAGGGCGGGTCGATAAAGGCCAAAGTGAAAGGAGCCTGGGGCGGCATCGGCCCCAGCTTGGTCGCATCCGAGCGGAAGATGCGGGTCACGCCCGCCAGTCCCAGCGTCTCGATATTGGCCCGCAAGAGCGCGCGGCCCTCGCTGCTGTCGTCGACGAACAGTCCATAGACGCCGCCGCGTGACAGGGCTTCCAGCCCGAGTGCGCCCGTGCCCGCGAAGAGATCGAGCACGCGCGCGCCCTCGAGCACGTCGTCATAGGCATGGGCGAGGATGTTGAAGATGCTCTCGCGCAACCGGTCAGAGGTCGGCCGCACCACGGCGGAGGACGGGCTTGTCAGCCCGCGCCCCTTGAACCGTCCCCCGACAATCCGCATCGACCCGCTCAGCCCCGTGCGCCGCGCGGCGGGCCCTTGGGACCACCCTTGCCGCCAGAGCCGCCGGGAGGACCGCCACCACCCGGACGCCCGCCGCCTGCGGGGCGACCGCCAGAGCGCGCGCCACCCTCACCGGGCTTGCTGAAGCTGCGGCCGGGACGATCCCCGCCGGGCTTCTTCTCGAAATCACGCTTTCCCGGTGCTGCGCCGGGACGCGCACGTCCTTCGCCGCGCGGCTTGGAGAAGGGCTTTCCATCTCCCGCAGGCTTCGTGAAGGTGCGCTCGGCGCGGCCCTCGGTCGGGGCCTCGCGGAAGGGCGCGCGCGGACGCTCGCCACGACGGTCGGGACGTGCCGCAGGTGCCTTGGCATTGCGGCCAGTCATTGGCCGTTCGCCCGAGGTCGCATGCGGCGCGCGCTCCTCGGAGAAGCGGCGAGCATTGCGCGAACCGCCCTTCTTGGCGGGGGCGACGACGCGCTCGACGCTGACGGTGCGGCCCTTGCGATCAGCGGTCTCGCCACGTTCGATGCGGCGGCGCGCGGTCATCGTGTCGGCTTCGCGGCTCGCGCGCAAAACCGAGACGTGCTTGCGCGGCCCAGGCTGCGGACGGTCGAGGCGCGGCTTTTCCACCGACTCGGGCTCGCGGGACGACGAACGTCCCGGCTTGATCGGTCCCTTGCGGGGACGCGACGTAATTTCATCAGGGTCGCGCGCCTGCGCAACTTCGCCACGCTGCGCCACGGGGCCTTCGAAATCGGCACCCGCTTCGGCTGCGAGCGTCGGGCCGATCTGGTCGGCGATGATGCGCGTGCGCACCTCTTCCACTTCGCCATCGGCCAGCTCGCCGAGCTGGAAGGGACCGTAGGACAGGCGGATCAGCCGGTTCACCGCGAGCCCGAGATGTTCGAGAACGCGCTTGATCTCGCGGTTCTTGCCTTCGCGCAGAC